>CALNBU010000071.1 GCA_937875615.1 uncultured Archangium sp. | reverse complement strand
GCGCAGCGGCTGGTGGAGGCGGGCATCGACGTGGTGCAGGACCGCTGCCTGCTGGTGGAGCACCGCCGCTACGCGGGCTGACGCAGCGCCGCGAGGGCCGAGGCGCGCCCGGCCGCGAGGGCCTGCGCGCCGCGCTGGAGCTGGTTGGGCGAGACCGCTGGCAACTCCGAGGTGACCACGTGCACCGGTACGCCGCGGGCGCGCAGCACCTCGAGCTGCAGGCGGAAGTGCTCGCGACGAAGCGCCGCCATGCCGCCGGCGAGGCCGGAGGCCCAGGCGAGCGGCCCGCCGGGCTCCCGGACCTCATCGCGGCTGGGCAGGTAGTGCACCAGCAGCGCGTCGAGGGTGCGCCCGACGGGCGACTCGTGCAGCGCGAGCACCGGCGCCTTGTCGACGATGCCGCCGTCCCACAGCAGCTGACCGTCGCGGCGCACGGCCTGGAACAGCCCCGGGTAGGCGCAGGTGGCGTGAATGGCGGAGGCGAGCGCGCCTTCGGCGATGCGCTGCGGTGTGTGGGTGGAGAGGTTGGTGGCCACCAGCAACAGCGGGGTGGGGAGGGCCTCGAAGGTCTGCACCGGCAGCGCCCCGGCCAGCAGCGCGGCGAAGCGCGCGCCCTTGAGGAGCCCGCTCGAACGGGGCCCGCGCCGGAGCGCGTCGACGGCGATGCCCACCGGGTCGGGATCCCAGAAGTCCTGTTTGCGCTGAGCGAGCAACAGCCGGGCGATGGCGTCGGGGCCGAGCCCGGCGGCCGCCAGCCCGGCCACCATGCCTCCCGCCGAGGTGCCGGCCCACGCGGCGGGGCTGACCCCGGCGGTGGACAGCCCGTCGATGAAGCCGGCGTGGCCGAAGAAGCCGAAGTAGCCGGCGCTCAACACCACGCCCACGCGGCGTCCGCGCAGCGACTCCAACAGGGTGGTCATTCGCGTTGCCAGGCCTCGTAGACGGCCGCGGCGCTGCACAGCACGGCCACCGCCAGCAAGGGGAGCGTCGCCACGCTCAGGGCCCGCACCACGCCGGAGCTCAGCGCGCCCGCGCCCACGGCCAGCACCGCCAGCACGTCGAGCAGCAGCTCCGGCCAGCGCGGCGCGATGCCGGGCTCGTCGGCGGAGATGGGCCAGGTGGGGATCGGCGCGCCGCGGCCCCAGTTCTGCCGCGCCAGCCAGCGCGCCCACATGAAGCGCCGCGAGCCCCACGCGCCCAGGGCCAGCCCGGCGAGGATCGCGGTGAGCTGGAGGGCCATGGCGCCCACGGTGAAATAGATGAGCGAGCCGACGACGCCGCCCAGGGCCGCGAGGTGCAGCACCCAGGCGCAGAGCGCGGCGAGGCCGGTGTAGTGGGCGGTGGGCTCTTCGCGCGTCGGGCGCCGACCGGTCAGCGGCTGAGGCAGCGCGCCGGGGAGCGTGTCGACCGCGTCGACCACCGCCAGCACCAGCGGCAGGAGATCTCCGGTGAGCGCCTCGGCGCGGAACCCGGCCTCGCTCAACGAGCGGGCGCGCACCCTGGTGTCTGGCGGCAGCGCCTGGGCCAGGGCGTCGAGCAGCTCGCCGATGCGCTTCATGCCCTCCAGCGGGACGCTCTGCCGCGAGACCTCGTCGAGGAGGCTGGCGCGCAGCATCACTGGCCGGGCGTCGCGCAGCGTCAGCAGCACCCCGCGATCGGCCGCGCCTTCGTCCGGACGCCAGTCGAGCACCGTCACCGCGGTGATCTCGCCGGGCACCAGCGCCACCGCTTCGTCGGCGTCGCTCACCACGCGCCAGGCGGCGTCCCCGGCGACGAGCCTCCGCGCCACGGTCCAGGACAGCTCCGCCGGCGGCTGCTCCGGGCCCGCCACCGCCGCGCCCAGCTTGAGGCGCAACACCTGGGACGCGACGCGCTCCGCGTCGGCCGCGCTCTCGAACACCGAGAGCAGGCGAGGCTCCCCGGTCGTCACGTCCGGGGGGAGGGCGCCGGCGCGCTTCGCCAGCACCGCGCGCAGCTCGTCGTTCAGCGTTCCGGGCCCGATGAAGACCGCGTGGCGAGAGGCGAACATGGTTGGCCATGCTGGCCGGGTCCGTCAGCAATCTCCAGTGGTTTCGCAGCTCTGCGACGACGTTACACCCTGTAGCGGTTTTCTTGCGGGGGCAGGGCCCGTTGGTACCTTGCGCAGTGCATGGAGCGTCGTCGAAAAGTCGTGTGGACCGCCGTGGCCGTCTCGTTGGT
>CALNBU010000070.1 GCA_937875615.1 uncultured Archangium sp. | reverse complement strand
CCCCAGCCGCTTGCGCGCGTCGACCACCGGCAGCATCTCGCCGCGCAGCTGCACCACGCCCTCCAGAAAGGCCGGCGCCTTCGGCATGGGCGTCACCACCGGCACGGGGAGAATCTCTTCGACGCGCTTGAGGTCGACCGCGTACGTCTCGGCCCCCACCCGGAGCACGCACAGCTGAACCAGCTCGCTCATCGCAGCGCCTGCTCCACGTCCAGGAGAATGAACAGCGCCTCGCCGCGGCGGGCGATGCCGGCGATGGCGGAGCGCTCCACGCCCAGCTCGGGCGCCGCCTCCAGCTTCGAGAGCTGCAGCTTCACCACGCCCTCCACCTGGTCCACCAGGATGCCGGCGTCGCCGTCGAGGTCGCGCACCAACACCACCCGCGCCGCGCGGGGCAGCTCGTCACCGCCCCGCACCAGCGGAGGCCGCTCAGCCAATCGGAGCCGCGCCTTCACGTCGTACAGCGGCAGCATCTCGCCGCGCACGTTGATGAGGCCCATCACGTTGGCGGCGGCGCGGGGAATCTCGGTGATGGCGCCCACCTTGAGGATCTCCCGCACCGCGTGGATGGGCACCGCGTAGGTCTCCTGTTCCAGGGTGAACGAGAGGAACTCCTCGGGCAGCGCCTCCAGCGCCACGTCGACGTCGCGGCCCGGCAGCGGCGCCAGCCGCAGGTGCGGCCCCTCGTCCTCGTCGGGCCGATAGAAGAAGCGGTCGAGCAACGCCTCGAAGCTCTGGCTCATGCGGAACGCGACTCCGCCTGCGGCTTGAGCAGCTCCTCGATCAACGCGCCCACGTCGAGCACCAGCACCGCGCGCCGGTCACCGAGCTCGGTGGCTCCCGAGACGCCGGGCGTGCCGCGCAGCCGGCCCGACAGCGGCTTGGTGACGATGTCCTGCTGGCCCAACAGCTCGTCGACCGCCAACCCCACCCGCTGCTGCGCCAGCCCCACCACCACCACGTAGTGCACGGCGCGGGGCTCCGCCGGCAGCGAGAAGACGCGCGCGAGGCGCACGAAGGGCATGGTCTGGCCCCGCACCTCGAACACCTCGCGCTTCTCGATGGTGCGCAGCTCGGCGTCGCGCACCGAGACGATCTCCAGCACCGAGTTGAGCGGGATGGCGTAGGTGCGCTGGCTCACGTTCACCATCAGCGCGCGGATGATGGCCAGGGTGAGCGGGAGCGTGAGGGTGAAGGTGGTGCCGTGGCCGCGGCGGCTGTCGATGTCGATGAGCCCCGAGAGCCGCTGCAGGTTGGTCTTCACCACGTCGAGGCCGACCCCGCGGCCAGAGAGCTCCGAGACGTCGCGGCGGGTGGAGAAGCCGGGCTGGAACACCAGGTTCAGCAGCTCCCGCTGGTCCATCTCCTCCGTCTGCTCCACCGACACCACGCCGCGCTCCAGCGCCACCTCGCGGATGCGCGCCTCGTCGAGGCCGGCGCCGTCGTCGGTGACCTCGATGACCACGTGGTTGCCCTGCTGCCGGGCGTACAGGCCGATGGTGGCGCGCGCCCCCTTGCCCTGCCCCGCGCGCTCCAGCGGCCGCTCGATGCCGTGGTCGAGGGCGTTGCGCAGCAGGTGCATGAGCGGATCCGACAGCTCCTCCACGATGAGCTTGTCGAGCTCCACGTCACCGCCCGACATGTCGAAGTCGACCTCCTTGCCGGACTCCCGCACCAGCCGGCGCATCAGCCGCGCCAGCTTGTCGAAGACCTGCACCAGCGGCACCATCCGCACCTCGAGCACGCCCTTCTGCAGCTCGTCGAGCCTCCGGGCCAGCGCCCGCGCCTCGCGTAGCGTCCGCGTTCGGCCCTCGGGGCCACGCATCGCCGCCCCGCGGATCAGCTTCAACGCCACCTTGCGCTCGAGCTTGTCGTCGTAGGCCGCATAGACGACCCCCATGCCGCCCTCACCGAGCCGCTTCAGCACCTGGTACGGCCCGATCGTCGGCGCCTCG
>CALNBU010000069.1 GCA_937875615.1 uncultured Archangium sp. | reverse complement strand
AGTCGCTGGCGCTGCTGTGGCCGTCGCCGAGGGTGATGGCGGTGTGGCCGTAGATCTGCCCCAGCCGCGACGAGGTCTTCTCCCAGGTCAACACCAGGCCCGGTCGCTTGAGCGCCTCGGCCAGCGAGATGTTGATCTGCCTGAACTTGTTGCGCGGGAGGTTGTTGTCGATCTGGTTGCCGTTGCCCCACACCTTGATGCCGTACACGCGCTGGATGGCGCGGGAGACGCCGGTGGCGCACAGGCCCTGGCTCCGGTACCCGCCCATGCTCAGCGCGACCGAGCGCGCCGCGTTGGCGAGCGCCGAGCTGCTCTTGCCCTTGCTGCTGCTGCCGCTCGTGCCGCTGGTGGGCGCGGTGTAGCTCGAGCCGCTGCTGCCGCCGCCGGGGATGGTCAGCTTCTGGCCGGGGTAGATCAGGTTGGGGTTGGCGATCTTGCTGGCGCGGGCGATGGCCGACACCGACGAGCCGAAGCGCGCCGCGATCTTGCCCAGGGTATCTCCGCGCTGCACCGTGTACGCGCGGTTGCCGGAGCTGGCGGGCTTGCTGGCCGCCGGCTTCGCCGCCGCCGCCCCGGGGATGCTCAGCCGCTGCCCGGAGTGGATGAGGTTCACGTTCCGGATGTTGTTGGCCTTCGCCAACGCCGACACCGAGGTGCCGTAGCGGGAAGCGATTGCCGAGAGGGTGTCACCGCGCTTGACCGTGTACATGCCCGGTTGTCGGCGCGACCCACGGCGACGTTTTTTGCGTCAGATGTAAAACAATTTAGTTTCGGAAGTGGGGTTGCGCCGAGCAGTCCCGCGTGGTTAAGAGCCGCCCGTCGCCAGCCCAGAGGAGAATGAGCTCCTCTGCAAGGCGCACCCGAAAGGTAGACACCATGAAGCCCGACGTGCACCCCGCGTACCCCGCTGCCCGCGTCACCTGCGCCTGCGGCAACATCATCGAGACCCGCTCCACGCGCGGCTCGTTCCAGGTTGAAATCTGCTCGAACTGCCACCCCTTCTTCACCGGCAAGTACAAGCTGGTCGACACCCAGGGCCGCATCGATCGCTTCAAGAAGAAGTACGAGGGCAAGAAGGGCGCGCCCTCCAAGGCCAAGGCCTGAAGCATCGTCGCTTGAAACGAAAAACCGGCGGGCTCCCTCACAGGAGCCGCCGGTTTTTTGCTGCCCGGAAGACGAGGTCTTTCGGGAACCTCAGATGGGCTCGAACACCTTGAAGCCGGTGCGGCCGCTGTTGGTGGTCCAGGTCTCGATGAAGTCGCTGGCGCTGCTGTGGCCGTCGCCGAGGGTGATGGCGGTGTGGCCGTAGATTTGGCCCAGGCGCGACGAGGTGGTCTCCCAGGTCAGCACCAGCCCGGGACGCTTGAGCGCCTCCTCGAGCGAGATGTTGATTTGGCGGAAGCGGTCGCGCGGCAGGTTGTTGTCGATGTCGTTGCCGTTGCCCCACACCTTGATGCCGTACACCTGCTGGATGGCGCGGCTGACGCCGGTCGCGCACAGGCCCTGGCTGTTGTAGCCGCCCATGCTCAGGGCCACGTTGCGGGCCGCGTTGGCGAGCGCGCTGCTGCTGCTCCCGGTGCCCGGGTTGTTGTTCACCGGCGGGGTGTAGCTGCTGCTGGAGCCGCCGGAGGGGATGGTGAAGACCTGCCCCGGGTAGATGAGGTTGGGGTTGGCGATGCCGTTGGCGCGGGCGATGGCCGAGACGGACGAGCCGTAGCGGGCGGCGATGGCGGAGAGCGTGTCGCCGCGCACCACGGTGTGCCGGGTGCCGCCGCCCGAGGGCGCCGCGCCGCTGGAAGACGAGGCGCCGGGGATGCTGAGGCGCTGGCCGGTGATGATGAGGTTGGGGTTGGCGATGCCATTGGCGCTGGCGATGGCCGCGATGGAGGTGTTGTAGCGGCGGGCCAGGGCCCAGAGCGTGTCGCCTCGCTGCACGGTGTAGGTCGTCATGCAGG
>CALNBU010000068.1 GCA_937875615.1 uncultured Archangium sp. | reverse complement strand
CAGCCCGGGCCGCGCTCACCTCCCGCCGCGCCTCGCCGCGCATCCACGACGCGGCGGTGGCCGCGCGCCTCGCCACCCTCTCGCCCGAGCTGCTGACCCGCCGCTCCCGCTACCCGGTGCGCGCACAGGCGCAGGCGGCGCGCTTCAAGCTCCCGCTCTTCCCCACCACCACCATCGGCTCCTTCCCCCAGACCGAGGAGCTGCGCCACGCCCGCGCCGAGTGGCGCGCGAAGCGGCTCAACGACGCCGCCTACGAGCGCTACCTCGAGGCGCAGACCGTGCGCTGCATCCGTATTCAGGAGGAGATCGGCCTCGACGTGCTGGTGCACGGCGAGTTCGAGCGCACCGACATGGTGGAGTACTTCGGCGAGCAGCTCTCGGGCTTCGCCTTCACCCGCAACGGCTGGGTGCAGAGCTACGGCAGCCGCTGCGTGAAGCCGCCCATCCTCTTCGGCGACGTCTCCCGGCCGAAGCCGATGACGGTGGCCTGGGCCCGCCGCGCGCAGGCCCTCACCACGAAGCCAGTGAAGGGCATGTTGACCGGGCCGGTGACGATTCTTCAGTGGAGCTTCGTGCGCGACGACCAGCCGCGGCGAGACACCTGCCTGCAGCTGGGCTTCGCGCTGCGCGACGAGGTGCTGGAGCTCGAGGCGGCCGGCATCGCCATGATTCAGGTCGACGAGCCGGCGGTGCGCGAGGGGCTCCCGCTGCGGCGCGCGGAGCGGCCCGCCTACCTGCGCTGGGCCGTCGACGCCTTCCGCCTCGCCACCAGCGGCGTGGCCGACGCGACGCAGGTGCACACGCACATGTGCTACTCCGAGTTCGGCGACATGCTCGACGCCATCGCGGCGCTCGACGCCGACGTGTTGTCCATCGAGACCTCGCGCTCGCGGCTGGAGCTCCTGAGCGACTTCGAGCGCTTCGCCTACCCCAACGCCATCGGCCCCGGCCTCTACGACATCCACTCGCCGCGGGTGCCGTCGGTCGGGGAGTTGACGACCCTGCTGGAGCGCGCCACCCGCGTGTTGCCGAAGCAGCACATCTGGGTGAACCCCGACTGCGGGTTGAAGACGCGCGGGTGGCCCGAGACGCAGGCGGCGCTGCGGGTGATGATCGACGCCGCGCGCGCGCTCCGGAGCCGGGCGTGAGCACCGACGAGCGCGGGTTGCTCGACGCGCTCTCCGCCCACGTGTTGAGGCCGCTGCCGTCCTTCGCGCTCCAGGCGCGGGGCGGCATGCACCTCACCACGCTGGCCGGCGTGCCGCTGCTCGACTGGTCGGGGCTCTCGGACTCACGTCTGCTGCCGTCGCTGGAGGGCGCGTGGCCCGAACCAGCCCCGGCCTTCCAGATGCCCGAGGCGCCCACCGAGGCGCTGTTGGAGGGGCTCCGCGCCTACCGCGACGCCGCGCCGTGCGGGCTGCGAGGCGACGTGCAGTTGTTCGGCTCCGCCAGCGAAGCGGTGGAGGCCATGGTGCTGGCCTTCACCCACCTCTTCGTCGAGCGCGACCGACAACGCCGCGCCCCGCCGCGGTTCGTGTGCTTCGAGGGCGCGTGCCACGGACGCTCGTGGGTGGGCCAGGGGCTGTCGTCGCTCCCGCAGGCCTCGCCGCAGGAGCGCACCGTGGCCGCCTGCTTCGGGGCCCGGCTGCAGCTCCCCTGGCCCGACTCCGACGAGGCGCTGCGGACGGTGGAATCGATGGTGGCGCTGCACCACGAGGAGATAGCCGGGGTGCTGGTGGAGCCGCTGCAGAGCATCGGAGGCATGCGGGTGCTTCCGCGAGACGCGCTCATCGCGCTGAGCCTGCTGTGTCACCGGTACGCGCTGCCGCTGGGGCTCGACGAGGCCGAGACGGGCGGCGGGCTGACCGGCACCCTCTTCGCCGTCGACGCGCTCGGGCTTCCGCACCCACCCTTCGCGGTGGTGGGCGGCAAGCGGCTGGCGCAGCTGTTCGGGC
>CALNBU010000067.1 GCA_937875615.1 uncultured Archangium sp. | reverse complement strand
GCTGGAGCTGGAGGGCGAAGCCAACGACTACGTGGGCAAGGGCCTGTCGGGTGGCCGGGTGGTGGTCTACCCGCCGCAGGTGCCCGGCTTCGCGCCCGAAGAGAACGTCCTCGTGGGCAACACGGTGCTGTACGGCGCGACCTCCGGCGAGGCCTTCTTCAACGGGCTGGCGGGCGAGCGCTTCGCGGTGCGCAACTCCGGCGCCCGGGCGGTGGTGGAGGGCGTGGGAGATCACGGCTGCGAGTACATGACCGGCGGGGGGGTGGTGGTGCTGGGCCCCACGGGGCGCAACTTCGCGGCGGGCATGAGCGGCGGCACGGCCTACGTGTTGGATCGCGCGCACACCTTCAAGCAGCGCTGCAACCCCGAGATGGTGGAGCTGGAGTCGCTGGTCGACGAGTCGGAGATCTGGCTGGTCTACGGGCTCATCGAGAGCCACCTCAAGTGGACGCGCAGCCCGCTGGCGCAGCGGGTGCTCGACAACTGGGAGCACCTGGTGGCGTCCTTCGTGAAGGTGTTGCCCACCGACTACCGGCGCGTGTTGCAGGCGCGCCGCGCGCATCGGCTGCGTCCCCCCGAGGAGCCGAAGCTCCGGGTGGTGGGCGGGAGGGAGCGCTGATGGCCCGCCCGACCGGTTTCCTGGAGTGGAGCCGCGTGGCGCCGCCGAAGCGGGCGCCCGCAGAGCGGCTCGGCGACGCGCGGGAGTTCGTGCTCCCGCTGCACCCCGACGAGGCGCAGCGTCAGGCGGGGCGGTGCATGGACTGCGGCGTGCCCTTCTGTCACCGCGGCTGCCCGCTGGGGAACGTCATCCCCGACTTCAACGGACAGGTGTTCGATGGCCGCTGGCGTCAGGCGTGGGAGGTGCTGGCCAGCACCAACGAGTTCCCCGAGTTCACCGGGCGGCTGTGTCCGGCGCCGTGCGAGGGGGCCTGTGTGCTGGCCATCGACGGCGACGCGGTGAGCATCGAGCAGCTCGAGAAGGAGATCATCGAGCGCGCCTTCGCCGAGGGCTGGGTGCGCCCGCGGGTGCCCATGCTGCGCACCGGCAAGCGGGTGGCGGTGGTGGGCTCCGGGCCCGCGGGCCTGGCCGCGGCCGCGCGCCTCAACCAGCTCGGCCATCAGGTCACGGTGTACGAGCGCGCCGACAAGCCGGGTGGTCTGCTCCGCTACGGCATCCCCGACTTCAAGCTCGAGAAGTGGATCATCGACCGCCGACTCCAGTTGTTGGAGGCGGAGGGCGTCACCTTCGAGACGGGGGTGGACGTGGGCGCGAGCCTCGGCTGGGCCGAGCTGCGCGCCGGGTGCGATGCGCTGGTGGTGGCCATCGGCGCGCAGCGCCCGCGGGCGCTGGAGGTGCCGGGCATCGAACTCGAGGGCGTGATGCAGGCCATGGACTTCCTGGAGCGCGCCAACCGAGGCGGCCCACCGCTGGCGAAGGACAAGCGGGTGTTGGTGCTGGGCGGCGGTGACACCGGCTCCGACTGCCTGGGCACCTCGCTGCGGCAGGGCGCGAGGTCGGTCCGCCAGGTGGAGCTGCTGGCCGCGCCGCCGGAGTCCCGCGCGCCGGGGAACCCGTGGCCGGAGTGGCCGCTCATCTTCCGCACCTCATCTTCGCAGGAGGAGGGCGGCGAGCGCGTCTTCTCCCGGCGCACCACGCGGCTGGAAGGTGAGGGGGGGCGGTTGACTGCGCTGCGCTGGGTCGACGCGCAGCGTCCCGCGGAAGAGGAGCGGGTGGAGGTGGATCTGCTGATCCAGGCCATGGGCTTCTTGAGCCCGCTCGCGCAGCAGCTGCACGCGCAGCTCGGGGTGGAGCTGGACGGGCGGGGCAACGTGAAGGCCGACGCGCGCTTCGAGACCAACGTGCCCGGCGTCTTCGTCGCGGGCGACGCCCATCGCGGCGCGTCGCTCATCGTCTGGGCCATCGCCGAGGGGAGAGACCTCGCCGCCTTCGTGTAGCGGCCCCGGCGTCGTTCAGCCGCGGCCCCCGTCGAGGAGCGCGCCCGCGCGGCGCACCACGCGCTCGGCGGCGCGCTTCGCCGCGCGCGGGCCCACCGCCACCACCACCAGGCGCTCCGGCGTCAGCCAGGTTTGCGCCGCGCGCTGGACATCGCGCAGGCGCACGCGCTGGAGCTCCCGCTTCCTGTCCTCGAAGGACTCCGCCGGACGGAAGAGCTCCGCGCCGCCGAACCAGCTGCAGAGGTCGGCCGGAGAGTCCTGCTGGAAGTCGACGTGCAGGGCGAATCGCGTCCGCGCCCGGTGCAGCTCCGCGGCGCTGACCTCCCCGGCGCGCAGCGTGGCCACGGTGC
>CALNBU010000066.1 GCA_937875615.1 uncultured Archangium sp. | reverse complement strand
TGGCCACCACCTCGTCGTCGGCGTACAGGCCGGCGGCGAAGGCCGGCGAGCCCTCCAGCACGCTGGCGATGCCGCTGGTGCGCGGCACGATGCCCACCCAGCCCTCCACCTTGTCTCGCTTGCGCGGCGGGGTGCCGCCCTTGTCGTTGTTCGACTCCCGGGGCCTGAACTTCACCTCCAGGCCCACGTGGGCGAAGACGCCGTAGTCGAGCTCGCTGGTGCCGCGCAGGGCCGCGTCGAAGAACGGCCGGAGGGTCTCGCCGCCGAGCTCGATGGCCGCGGCCTCCACGCCGTCCTCCGGCACGCCGCGCCCGTCGCCGTAGCGCGCCCAGAGCAGGCGGAGGAGATCATCGAGGCTCTTCGCGTCGCTGGTGGCGGCGCGCAGGTGGAGGTCGAGCAGCGCGCAGATGATCTCGCCCTTGAGGTAGTAGCTGATGGCGGAGTTGGCGGAGTTCTCGTCGGGCCGGTAGTGCTTGGTCCAGGCGAGGTACGACGCGTCGGTCACCGAGAGCGCGCGCCGTCCGGGGGTGGTGTGGAGGCTGGTGAACGACTCACCCAGCCGGGTGAGGTAGCGCGCCGCCGACATCAGCCCCGCGCGGCGGGGGATCAGGTTGTCGAAGTAACTGGTGCCGCCCTCGAAGAACCAGAGCAGCCGGGTGTAGTTCTCCTGGGCGTAGTCGAAGGGCACCAGCGCCCGGGGCTTGATGCGCTTGATGTTCCAGAGGTGAAAGTACTCGTGCGCGACGAGGGTGAGGAAGTCCTCCCAGCCGCGCGCAGAGGCGAAGCCGTTGCGCGGGTAGAGCAGGGCGGTGGAGGCCGCGTGCTCGAGGCCGCCGCGGCCCTTGTCTCCGCAGTAGAGAAAGAAGACGTAGCGCTGGAAGGGCAGCCCGCCGAAGAGCGCCGCCTCGGTCTCGATGATGCGGGTGAAGTCGGAGACCAGCTTCTTGTCGTCGAGCTGCGGCTCTCCCCAGGTCACCACCTCGTGCTGCGCCCCGGCCGCGGTGAAGCGCAGCGGGGCGTGGGTGCCCACCTCGAAGGGCGAGTCGACCAGGGTGTCGTAGTCGGCGGCGATGAAGGCGCCGGCCTCTTCCGGCAGCGCGGTGGTGGTGTGCCAGCCGGGCGGGGCGTCGACCACCACGTGGTGGGCCCGGCCGCGCAGCGCCTCGGCGTAATAGAAGAGCGTGGCGCCGTTGAAGTAGCCGTGGGTGTGGTCGAGGTGGCTGGTGCGCACCGTCAGCTCGTTGGCGTACACCTTGTAGAGCAGGCGCACCGCGCGGCCCTGGGTGGAGATGACGAAGCTGCGCTTGTCGGCGCGCTCGAAGGGCACCGGCTTCGAGTCGTCGTCGAGGACGGTGAAGTCCTGGACGTGGCGGCTGTATTCGCGCACCAGGTAGCTGCCCGGTGTCCACACCGGGAGCGCCACCGTCAGCGGCTCGCGCTGAGCGGGGAAGCGGGCCTCGACCTCGAAGAGGTGCGAGTGCGGACGCGACATCGAGACACGGTAACGAACGGGCTCCGTCATCCGTCGTCCTTTACTTCATCGCGCGGCGAAGGTGAGGACTCCGGTGTCCGGGCTCCATTGATCTCCGGGCGAGAGCAGCGAGAGGTGCGTGTCGGTCGACCGTTGCATCGCGGCCGCCAGGGCCTGCGCCGGCGTCACCTGCGCGCCCAGCTCGCGGAAGGGGGCGGCCTCGCGCGGCTGGAGTCGTGTGCTGTCGATCACGAAGGTGTCGCACGGCAGCAGCGCCAGGTCCGCGCGCGTCGCGATGCAG
>CALNBU010000065.1 GCA_937875615.1 uncultured Archangium sp. | reverse complement strand
GGGCGCCCTGCGACTCCCGCACCGTCCGCTCTTCGGTGCCCACGCGCACCCGGGCGTCGTCGGGCCAGCCCTGGAACGACACCAGCGAAGGCTTGAGCGGCGCCACCAGCCGCACTTCCTCGCCGGCCTTCACGTCGACCGTCACGGTGTGCCCGGCCGCCTCGCAGAGGTCGCAGGTGACGGTGAAGCGGTGGCGGCCCGGCGTCACCTTCACCACGTGGCGGGTGAGGGCCTCGGCGCTGCGCGGCGCGCCGTCGACCTGCACGTAGCCGAAGGGCCGCACGATGGCGGCGATCTCCAGCGGCTCTTCGGCGCGCAGCGTGGGGCCCCTGGTGGGCGGCGCGGTGAGCGCCTTCGTAGGCGCGGGCTCCGGAGGAGGTGCTTCGTCGACGTGAGCTGGGGCTGGCCTGGGGGCCCACGCCACGTTGGCCAGCGTCACCTGCGCGGGGACGAACTCGTAGTGCGGGTCGAAGGGCGGGGGCCGCAGCGCGCGCTGGGCGGCCCAGCCACCGCCGGCGCCCAGCAGGGCCAGGGCGGTGGCGCCCAGGGCCAGCTTCTGGAGCTTCTTGAGGCGGGCCTCCCGAGCGGAGCTGGTCGAGCAGCGTGTGCGCCCGGACGTTCTGGGCGTCGTGCGCCAGCACCTGGTTGAGCGCCGACATCGCCTTCGCGCTCTTGCGGTCGGCGATGAAGCCCTCCGCCTGGTGGAGGAGCGCGCCGGTGACCCGCACGGTCAGCGCCTGCCGGTAGCCGCGCGGGTCGAGGAAGAACTTCGCCAGCTCCTCGTGCGGGCGCGCCAGCCCCACGCCGGTGAGGAGATCGGCCAGCGCGTCGCGCAGCTGCCCCGCGTTGGCGTAGCGCGCCGCGGGATCCCGCTGGAGGCAGCGCGCGATGATCTCCGAGAGCTCGTCGGAGACGGTGGGCACCACCTGCCGCGGGTCCTCGTAGGCGCAGTCGAGGATCTTCTTGAGGGTGGCGGTGGTGTTGGGCGCGGTGAAGGGCAGCTTCCCGGTCGAGAAGAGGTACAGCATGGTGCCCAGCGAGAAGATGTCGGCCTCGGCGCCGGCGGCCTCGCCCTCGATGATCTCCGGGGCCATGTGCGCGGGGCTGCCCACCAGCGCGCCGGTCATGGTCATCTTCTCGCCCTGGTCGAGGATCTTGGCGATGCCGAAGTCCATCAGCTTGAGGACGCCGTCGTCGCGCACCATCACGTTCTCGGGCTTGAGATCCCGGTGCAGCACGCTGGCCTCGTGGGCGTGCGCCAGGGCGGCCGCCAGCTCGTGCACCACCATGGCCGCCAGCTCGGGCGGCTGGAGCGCCTCTTCGGCGATGAAGTCGCGCAACGTGCGGCCACGCACCAGCTCGGTGACCAGGTACGAGGCCTCGCCGCTGTCATCGGAGGCGTAGTCGAAGACCTCGAGGATGTTGGGGTGGCGCAGGCGCGCGACCGCCTTGGCCTCGCGCTCCAGGCGCTTGCGCGACTCGAGGCGGCTGGCGAGGTGCGGGTGCAGCACCTTCACCGCCACCTCGCGGTCGAGCGTGGTGTCGAGGCCCTTGTAGACGACGCTCATCCCGCCCTGGCCGAGCTGCTCCAGGATTCGGTACCGACCGATGTGGCGGCCGACGAGCGACATTCAGACCCCGAAGGAGATCCCGATGGACTTCGCCAGCCGCACCTTGTCGCCGTTGAGGTCGACGTGGCGCTCCTTGCGCGACTCCGACAGGGTGGTGAAGCCCAGCTTCCCGTCGCGCAGGCAGACCATGTGGTCCCATTTCCCGTCGCGCACCAGGTCGAGCACCATGGAGCCGTACATGGTGGCCAGCACGCGGTCGGACGGAGAGGGCGAGCCGCCGCGCTGGAGGTGCCCCAGCACGGTGACGCGGATCTCCGCCTCGAGGTGGGGCGCCAGCAGATCGGCCAGCACCTTGCCCGAGCCGCCGAGGCGCACCACGCCCCGCCCGGGGATCTCGTCAGCGCCCTGCGCCACCGCCTGCGCGCCGCCGGCCGGGAACGCGCCCTCGGAGATGGCGACGATGGCGAACTTCTTCTTGGTCTCGTAGAGCTCCTGCAGGCGCGCGACCATCACCTCGACGCTGTACGGCGCCTCGGGGATGAGGATGAAGTCGGCGCCGCCGGCCAGGCCGCCGTCGAGCGTGAGGAAGCCCGCGTTGCGGCCCATGATCTCCACCACCATCACCCGCTGGTGGGCCTCGGCGGTGGTGTGGAGCCGGTCGATGGCCTCCGCCACCACGTTCACCGCGGCGTCGAAGCCGAAGGTCTGGTCGGTGCCCGACAGATCATTGTCGATGGTCTTGGGACAGCCCACCACGTTGACGCCGCGCTCCGAGAGCTGGTGCGCCATGGTGAGGGTGCCGTCGCCGCCGATGCAGACCAGCCCGTCGAGCTTGAGCGCCTTGATGCGCTTGAGCACCACCTCGCTCATGTCCTTGTTCACCAGCTTGCCGCCCTCGCGCACCGGGTAGGCGAACGGGTTGGCCTTGTTGGAGGTCCCCAGGATGGTGCCGCCCTTGGGCAGGATGCCCCGCACCTCGTTGAGGCCCAGCGGCATGGTCAGCTCGGGGAGGATCAACCCCTCGTAGCCATTCAAGATGCCGACGAATTCGTAGCCGAGCTCCAGCACGCCGCGCCGCACCAGCGCGCGCAACACCGCATTCAACCCGGGGCAGTCTCCGCCGCCGGTCAACACTCCGAGTTTCAAACGCAACCTCCGTCAAGCATGTCAGTGGGACATCGGAGCCTATGACGTGAGCGCCCGAAAGCTCCAGCGCTTCGTGACAGGAACGTCAGAGACGTGTGACGAGAATGCCGCAGCGCTTCACTGTCGTCGGCGCGAGGCGATGCGCTCCAACAGATGCTCGAGCACGCCGGTTCGATCCACTGCGGGGCGCGCGGGCTCGGCGACGCGGGCCAGCTGGTAGAGCTCGGCGAGGCGCTCGCGGGCCAGCTCGTGCGAGGGGTGCTCGTCGAGCATCGCGCGGTAGATCTCCATGGCCTCCGAGAACCGGCCCTGCGCGGCGAGCGCCTCGGCGTGGTGCATGGGCGTCTTGTAGCTGCCCGAGGGCTCGCTCTTGAAGCCGGTGACGCGCCGCCACTCGGCGGGCTCCAGGGAGTCCTCGAACTGCTTGAGCCGGGCGCGCAGGGCGCCGTCGGCGGGGAACGCGTCGCTGAGGCGCGAGAGCACCGCCCAGGCCTCGGAGAGCTCGCCGCGCCGCACGTGTCGGTCGACCTTGTCTTCGAGTTGGGTGCGCTGTTCGGGCGTCATCGTCAGGGTGATGCTTTCAATCACGGTGTAGGGTCCGGCGCCATGTTGCGCGTGCTGGCGCTCTTCGCCGCGTTGGAAGCGTTGGGCCCGCCGCTGCGCCAGGAGGCCTTCTCCTTCCGGCCCCCGGTGGGCTTCCGCATGGCGCGGATGGATCTCTTCCATGGCACCCGGGTGGGCGGCATCACCAGCGGCGGTGGCGGGCGGTACCTCGCCGCGGCGCTGGTCGAAGACGGCCGCGCCATCCGCACCAACGATTTCGAAGTGGCCCACGTGCATCGCTTCAAGCCGGGCAGCGGCATTCCCATCGCCGTTCCCGTCTACGACCTGCTG
>CALNBU010000064.1 GCA_937875615.1 uncultured Archangium sp. | reverse complement strand
GGCCTGGTTGATGTCCTTTGCCTCGATGACCTCCACCTCGGCGCCGATGCCGTGCGCGGCGCAGAAGTCGAGCATCTCCTGCGTCTCGGCGATGCCGCCGATGTTGGAGCCGGCGAAGCGCCGGTTGCCGCCTACCAGCGCGAAGGGCGGCACCGACAGCGGCTCCGGCGGCAGGCCCACCAGCGCCAGCGTGCCGTAGGGTCGCAGCGTGCCCAGCAGCGCGCCGAGGTCGTGCGGCGCCGACACGGTGTCGATGATGACGTCGAAGTGATTCTTGAGCCGCTTGTAGGTGCCCCGCTCGGTGGTGAGCTCGAAGTGCGCCGCGCCCAGGCGCTGCGCGTCGGCCTGCTTGGCGCGCGAGGTGGAGAGCATCGTCACCTCCGCGCCCATGGCCGCGGCCAGCTTCACCGCCATGTGCCCCAGGCCGCCCAGGCCCATCACCCCCACGCGGTCGCCGGGCTTCACGTCGTACTCGCGCAGGGGAGAGTAGGTGGTGATGCCGGCGCACAGCAGCGGCGCGGCGCGGTGCAGCTCCAGCGAGGCGGGCACCTTGAGGGCGAAGTGCTCGGTCACCACCAGGTGCGCGGAGTAGCCGCCGAAGGTGGGCGTCTTCCGGTCCATCTCCGTGGAGTTGTAGGTGAAGGCCGCGCCCGCTTCGCAGAACTGCTCGTCGTCCTGATGGCAGGGCCGGCAGCTGCGGCAGCTGTCGACCATGCAGCCCACGCCGGCGAGGTCGCCCACCTTCAGCTTCGTCACCTGCGCGCCCACCGCGGTGACGCGGCCCACAATCTCGTGGCCTGGCACCATGGGGAACCGGGCCGCGCCCCACTCGGCGCGCGCCTGGTGCAGGTCGGAGTGGCAGATGCCGCTCCACAGCACCTCGAGGAGGACGTCCTTCGGGCCCACCTCGCGGCGCTCGATGACGGTGGGAGCCAGCGGTTGTCCCGCGGCGGCGGCGGCCCAGGCGTGCGTCTTCATGTCGCGCCATCTAACAGGGCGCGGTGCGTCACGCAGTACGTCCTCAGCGCGGCGGCGCCGAGAGCGCGTCGCGGACCACCCGCGCGATGGGGTCGACCAGCCGGGCCACCTCCGCCTCGTCGATGGGCGAGACGCCGAAGGGCACGAAGGGCGCCGAAATCAGCCCGCGGTTGAGCTCCACGCAGAAGACCTGCTCGGGGTAGCGCTGCGCGTACACCATGCCCATGGCGGCGGGCGCGAGGTGGTAGGTGGCGTTCTCCGTGGCCCCGATGCCCGCGCGTGCGTATTCGGCCAGCAGCGCCTCGACCAGCTTCGGCGCGGTGCGGAAGGCGCCATCTTTCGTGGCGCTGATGAGGTCCACGGGCGGGCGCTCCGGCCAGGTGGCGTACACCTCGGGCACGTAGGCGGCGTGCAGCGCCTCGACGATGTTTTCGTCCACCACGGTGATGCCCACGCTGCGCGGCGAGTACGAGTGGAGCTGCACCGCCAGCCCCCGCTGCTGCCCGCACACGAAGCGGTACGCGGCCTCGACCTGCGCGTGGTAGCGCGCGTGCTGTTCGCCCAGCCAGGCGAGGTCCTCGGGGTGCGTGACGTAGGCCGGCACCGCCGCCGTCAGCCCGTCGCGCATCGCGCCGCCGGGGGCGGAGAGCGCCACCACCCGGTTGGGGTCGATGAAGGTGCGGGGGATGAGGCAGCGCGCGACGAGCACGTTGATGCCCTGCGCCGAGAGCGTCCGTCCCAGGTGCTGCGCGCCCTCCGGGGCGCCGATGTCGGTGTTGACGAAGAAGAAGTGCTCGAGCTGCGCGGGCAGCGCCCCCTTGAGCTCGTTGAAGACCGCGTCGTAGTCGGCCTTGCGCGTGGCGCCGTGGGGCACGTCGACCAGCAGCCAGCGGTCGGAGCCCGGCGCGCGGAAGGTCTCCACCTCGATGATGCCGTCGATGCCGGTCATGCGTACTCGATGCGGATGGTCTCGATGACGGTCTTCACCGCGCGCTTCACCACCTCGGTGTCGGGGTGGCGCACGATGACGTAGCCGTCACCTTCGTAGTGGTCCGACTTCGGTTGGCCCAGCTTCGGCAGCTTCGACTTCACCACCAGCTCGCCCACCTTCGCGTTGGCCTCGCGAACGCCCGTCACCCGCTGCACCCGGCCCCGGCCCATGCCGCGGAGGTACGCGCAGCCAAGCGCGTAGCGGCGCTGGAAGGGGCCGTCGACCTCGTTGTCGACGAGCGAGCGCGCCCAGGCCCGGTAGAGGTCGGCGTCGTGGCCCCAGCCCATCATCTCCACGAAGTTGGCGCCCGGCGGCCGCGCGGCGATTTCCCCGATGGCGAGGCTGCCGTCGTCCCGGCGGAACCACTCCATGTGAGAGAACCCCTGCTTGAGGCCCAGCGCGGCGATGGCCTTGCGCCCCAGCGCCCGCGCGTCGTCGAGGTCGGGGGTGAGCGCCTGCGGCTGCACGCAGGCCCACTGAATCCACTGGTTCTCCACCACCTCCAGGGGGCCCGGGTAGTAGCGGGTGACGTTCTCGAAGGCGATTTTCCCCTTCGCCATCACGGTGTCGAAGCAGTACTCGCGGCCCTTGAGGAACTCCTCGGCGAGGGTGGGGTTCTCCGCGCTGGGGTGGATGGCGGAGATGACGCCCTGCAGCTCCTCCAGGCTCTTGATGCGCCAGGTGGCCTTGGTGCCCGCGCCCGCCGGCGGCTTGAGCACGATGGGGAAGCCCACCTCGCGCACGAAGGCCAGGGC
>CALNBU010000063.1 GCA_937875615.1 uncultured Archangium sp. | reverse complement strand
GGCGCAGGCGCTGACCCGCCTGGAGCAGGTGCTGCCACCGCACGCCGCGGAGCGCTTCCGGGAGCTCAAGGGTCAGCTCGACGTCGCCGCCGAGGCGCCGGGTACCGTCACCTCGCTCACCCGCGCCATCGGCGAGCACCTCGAGGTGGAGTTCGACTACCTCGCAGTCTCGCACGGCGCGAAGGAGCGTCGCCGGGTGCGGCCCCACGAGCTGTTCAGTCACCGCGGCACCTGGTACCTCTCCGGCTTCTGCGTCACCCGCGGCGGCGACCGCCTCTTCCGCCTCGACCGCCTCGACGCGCTGGCGGTCACCGACGCGCGCTTCGACGCCCCCGACCGGCGGCCCGCAGGCCCGGGCTTCAGCGAGGCCGAGAAGACGGTGCAGGTGCGCTTCTCGCCTGCGCTGGCGGCGTGGCAGCGCGAGCGCTTCGGCGCGGCCGGCGCCACACAACCCGACGGGAGCCTGGTGGTGACCGTCCCCGGCGACTCGAAGACCTGGTTGACGCGGTGGGTGTTGTCCTTCGGCGGAGGCGCGGTGGTGCTCTCTCCTGAATGGGCGAAACGCGCGGTTGCCGAAGCCGCGCGCGCGTCACTACAATCGGTCTGATCTTCATGGGTTTTCAGCTCGTCATCGCCGAGGGCAAAGAAGCAGGCCGCGAGTTCGCGTTCGACCAGGCGTCGGTGCTCATCGGGCGCACCGATGAGTGCGACGTCATCCTCTATGAGGTGGGCGTCTCCCGGCGGCACGCGCAGATCTCGCTGGTGGGCGACGAGTTCTTCATCGAAGACCTGGGCTCCTCCAACGGCACCATCGTCAACGGCGCGCCCATCAAGCAGCGGCAGTCGCTCAAGAGCGGCGACTCCATCGCCATGGGGCCGGTGGTCTTCAACTTCAAGCCCGTCGAGCTCGACTCCGCCGACACCGACGCCAACCTGGTCGGGTTGGAAGAGGGCGGCGCGCACACCCGCATCGTCTCGGTGTCGGAGATGAAGCGGTCGCGCAACAAGGGCGTAGCCGGCCTGCCCAGAGACGCCAGCCGCGACCAGGTCGCCGAGCTGGGTCGGCGCAGCACGCAGATGATGCCGAAGCTCGACGGGCCCAGGCCGCCGCCCTCGAGCGCGATGGCGCGACGTTCGCGCGCCTCCGGGCTCCGGCCCCGGCTGTCCGACGCCGAATCGGATCTCCCTCAGGGAGTCGAGGTCGCCGGCGGCGGCGAAGAGTAGCTGCCCGACGTAGATGGCGAGGCTGGAGCGGTCGGTGCCGTACGTCTCGGCCAGGATGGTGCGCGCCGGCGAGCAGGGCCAGGCGGCGCCATCGCACGCGGGGCAGGTCCAGGTCGGCTGCTCGGGTACGTGGGCGCCGCCGAGCATCTGGGGCAGGGCATTGAGGCTGCCGGCGATGGTGCGCGGACTCATCAGGTCGCGGT
>CALNBU010000062.1 GCA_937875615.1 uncultured Archangium sp. | reverse complement strand
ACGCGAAGAAGGTCAGCGAGAGCACCACCGCGGTCAGGGGCCGGCCGGTGAGGCCCAGCACCGCGAGGCCCACCAGCGCCACCAGCCCCGCGTTGACCAGGCCGGCGGAGGGGAAGTCGGTCAGCCACAGCGCTACCGAGGCCTCCGGCGGGCGGAAGAGCGCTTCGAGGGCTACGCTGGCCGCGCCGAGGGTCAGCACCACGAAGAGAAACGAGAGACCGAGGCGTGCGACGTGCTTCTTCAAGGCAGAAGGGTCCCGTATCAACAACAGGTGCCGCGCGTCCAGCGGTGCGCCCGCCGGTCGGTCGCAATTGGTTGCTACTCCACCGAGACCAGGCGCACCTTCTTGTAGATGCGGCGGTCGAGGGGGAGCCGCGCGTCGATGAAGCCCAGGGCCTCGTCGAACTCGAAGGTGAAGGTCGGCACCGGCGGCGAGATGGACACCTTGAGCTCGAAGCTCCACAGCGACGAGAGCTGCGTCTTTCCTTCCAGCGCCTCGGGCGGAGGGGGCGGCATCGACTGGGCGGCGTTCTTCACGTCGATGAGCGCCTCCTTGTCGACCTTCGCGTCGTTGGACGGCTGCACCAGCTCGACGCGCACCACGCGCCCTTCGGTGTCCTGCACCACGCGGATGACGGCGCGCCGGGTGGCGCTGAAGGCCGCGGCCATGCTGCGCGCCAGCTCCTTGCGCTGCTCCAGGTCGACGCCGGGTGTGGTGGTGATGTGCTCGTTGGCGGGGCCGCGGCGCCCGAGGCCGGTGCTCACGCCGTCGAGCGGGTTGCCGCCCTTCCCGTACTGCCCCGCGCGGTCGACCCAGATTTCGTTGTACTGCTTGAAGTTCTCACCGGTCTGCTCGATGAGCCCCTTGAGGCCCGACTTGGCCACCCGGTCGGCGTCCCAGTTCTTGAGGAGCGCCTTGCCCAGCTGCGAGTAGTACGGGTGCACCAGTCCGCGGTCGATGCGCCCCTTCCCCAGGGTCTCCCTGGCGAGGTCGCCCACCAGGTTCTTCGGCGCCTCGAGCGCGCGCAGCCCGGTGGGAGCGATGATCTCCGTCTCTACGCCGGCGTCCAGGCGCGCGGCGACCAGCACGTCAGGCACCAGCGTGGCGCGGAGCAGGTCGCTCGTCACCGTCCGCTCTGCCCGCGTCGGCGCGTCGGCGCGCGGGACGTCGTCGGGCGGCCCGACCTCCGGGGCCTCCGCGGTGGGCGCGGGCGGCGCCTCCTGGACCGGCCTCCGACGCGGCGGCGGCTCCTGGCGAGGCGGCGAGAGCGGG
>CALNBU010000061.1 GCA_937875615.1 uncultured Archangium sp. | reverse complement strand
TGATCCTTGGAACCGCCAAAGTGATCGCCCTGGCGCTCAGGTCTGCTCGGCGACGGGCGACATCTCGCTGTGCCTCACCCAGTCTGGCCTGGTCCCCGATGGGCTCACCAGCTGCTCCACCACCTCATGTCCTTCCGGCTTCAGCTGCTTCTATGCCGACTTCGCGCAGTCCGACCCGCGCTGCTTCCAGCTGTGTGACGCGCCGCCGCCCTGCATCGATGGAGAGCAGTGCACCGACATCAGCGGTCAGGGCGACTTCGCCTGCCTGTCGAGCTCCGGCGGCGTCCCCTCCAGCGCGCCGTCGTGCGACCAGGCCGCCTGCGAAGAGGGCTTCGACTGCTGGCAGTCGGGCACTGCTCGGGTGTGCCTCAAGGCCTGCTCCGTCGGCACCCAGACGGGGAGCGGCGGAGGCGGCGGCGACACGTGGGGCACGGGCGGCGGCGCGGGGGTCGACCAGGTTCCGACCGGCTGCGGCTGCACCCAGCTCCCCGGCGTGGCCTTCAGCTGGCTGGCCCTCGCCGCCCTCGGGCTGGTGCGGCGGCGGCGGCGCTGACGCTCCGGTTGAACAGGCAGAGCATCGCTTGCGATGTAGCCTGATGGCAGTATTTCATTCGGGCCATTCCCTGCCCCAAGGAGGCCGTCGCCCATGTTGTCCGCCACTCTCCTGCTCCTGCTCGCCGCCGCGCCGGCGGAGCTGACCATCGACGCGCGGCCCGAAGGCGTTCAGGTGCAGCTCGACGGCCAGAAGAAGTCGAACAAGAGCCCGGTCACGGTGAAGCTGAAGCCGGGGAGACACCTGGTGAAGCTGACCTTCAAGGGCGACTCCCACCAGGAAGAGCTGGTGCTGAAGGCGGGTGAGAAGCGCACCTGGCAGTGGACCTTCGAAGAGACGAAGTCGGGCACGGCTCCGACCGAAGCGCCGGAGCCGTCGCTCGACGAGTAGCCCCAAGAGACGTCACTCACAGAGGTAGTTCTCGTACTGCACCTCGTTGGGGTCCAGGTACCCGTCGAAGTCGAGGTCCAACCCGCTGAGCAACCTGACGCCCCAGCCGCCGCCGCAGGCGCTCCAGTACCCCTCCGCGCTCTCCACCGCCGCGCTGTAGCCATCCCAGCCGTGGCAGACGTAGGCATACTGGGTGACCTCGTTGACATCGAGGTACAGGTCTCCGTCGAGGTCGAGGCCCACCTCCACCCGGATGCCTCCGTAGGGGCCACACGCGCCGGCCGCGTCGAACATCGCCACCAGCGAGGTGTAGCCGTCCCAGCCGTTGCACACGTAGCCGGTGTTCGACACCTCCGCGGAGTCCAGCACCCCGTTGCGGTTG
This sequence comes from uncultured Archangium sp., assembly GCA_937875615.1. Classification (GTDB taxonomy): domain Bacteria; phylum Myxococcota; class Myxococcia; order Myxococcales; family Myxococcaceae; genus Archangium_A. The sequence goes on along the minus strand of CALNBU010000061.1, from coordinate 6,292 downwards.
GCGTCGACGCCGCTCTCCACCTTGAGGCCACCGTAGGCGCCGCACACCTGCGCGCCGTCCGTGGTGCGGATGAGCGAGTTGGCGCCCGCAGCGCCCGCCGTGCCGTTGGAACCATCGGCGCCATGACAGACGTACGCGGTGGTGCGCACCTCGGCGGTGTCCAGCGCGCCGTTGCGGTTGAGGTCGAGGCCGCTCTCCACCCTGAAGCCCGCGCCGCTCCCGCACTGCGGCCCCTGGTAGGGCGCGGTGCGCGTCACGCCGTCGTAGCCGTTGGCGCCGTTGCACAGCACCTCCACCGCGTCGAACTCGGCGGGGTCCAGCGCCCCGTTGCGGTTGTCGTCGAGCCCGGAGCGCAGCACCAGGCCGCCGAAGGCGCACTGCGCGGGGCTGGCCGGCACGGTGTCCACCAGCGTGGTGAGGCCGTCCACCACCATCACCGTGTTGCAGTGCGTGGTGCTGGAGTCGACCTCCTCCGGCTCCAGCGCCCGGTTGTCGTTGTCATCGATGCCCACCTCGGTCTTCACCCCGCCGAAGGCGCACTGCGCGCCGGGCAGCACCACGCTGTTCTTCACCAGCGTCATGAAGGCGTTGACCTGCACCGCGCACACGTCGCGGGTGCTCTGCACCTCCGCCGGAGCCAGCGCCCCGTCGCCGTCGAGGTCGAGGCCCGACTCCAGGCGCGTGCCGCCGAACAGGCACGCCCCCGCGGGGTCCGCCGAGAGCGGGCTCAGCTTCACCAGGGTGCTCTTCCCGTCTTCGCCGTGGCAGACGAACTCGGTGCGCTGCACCTCGACGTCGTCCAGCGCCCCGTTGCCGTTGGCGTCGAAGCCCGACTGCACCCGGAGGCCGCCCGCCGGGCACGCCGCGCCGGGGTTGCTCTCGTCGACCTCCTCCACCCGCAGCAGGTGCGCGCGGCCGTGACACACCACGTGCCGCACCTCGGCCTCGGCGTCGTCGAAGCGCCCGTTGCCGTTGAGGTCGTAGCCCGCCAACACCTCCACCCCGCCCTGCTCGCAGCCCTCGGCGCCCGGCGCCACCTCGCGCAGCGACAGCAGCCGGTTGCGGCCGTTGCAGACGTAGCGGGTGCTGTCGACCTCGGCGTCCTGCAGCACGAAGTCCTGGTTGTCATCGAGGCCGAAGGTGATGCGCTGGCCACCGTTCTCGCAGTTGAGGCCCGGGCCCTCGGCGCGCACGTCGACCAGGCTGGTCTTGCCGTCGACGCGCTGGTTGCAGACGTAGGCCGAGTCTCCCACCTCGTCGGCCGTCAGCACCCCGTTGCCGTCGAGGTCGCGCCCCGACTCCACCTTGACCCCGCCGTACGCGCACGCCTCACCCCAGTCCACCTGCGTGACGCGCACCAGCGCGTCGCGCCCGGAGCAACCAGCGAACACCAACGACACCACGCACGCGCTCAGGAGCCGATTCATGGCGCCAACGACGGGGCCAGGCGGCGGCGGATTCGTTGAAGAAGTTTAAAAGCCCGGCGGAGGCTGCCCGCACACCTCTTGCACCTTCTTCACCATGCGCGTGCACGGCGCCTGGTTGGGCCGCCCCAGCGCCACGCACTTGGCCATGGCCCAGGTGACCGACTGCGAGAGCGCGTCGCGGGTAGGGACGCCGTCACAGAAGCCGGCGGGCCGCGCGGCGTGCTGAAGGCAGGTCTGCAGCGCGATGGTCTGCGCCGCCTCCTTGAGCAGCCCGCCCTCGCGGTCGTTCTGCCGCAGCGCCATCTCCACGCAGCCGGCGGCGTCGAACTGCGTCGCCCACCCCTTCCCCTCGGCCATCGCCTCCTTGTTCACCTCGCGGAACTCGGCCTCGTTGGCGTGCGCCCACCAGGCCAGCGCTCCCGCCCCCAGCGCACACACCAGCACCAGCGCGGCCAGCAGCCCCAGGACCACCTTGAGCCACTTCGGCATCAGCGCGTCCGGGGAGCGCGACGCGGCGCGCCAGGGGCCGCCTCGGGAACGGGCAGCACCGCCAGCGCGCGCACGATGGCCTGCTTCGGCAACGCCGACGGGCGGAGCGACAGCACGGCGGAGAAGTACCGGGCCTGCGCCTCCGACGCGCAGGCCAGCTGCGCCACTTCACCGCTGCTCGACTCCGCCTCCACTGTCCACGTCTGCTCGGTGCGAAGCACACCCCGCGAGGTCCATGCCATGCGCGCAGCATGCCTGTAGCACCGTCACGCGAAAGTTTTTGACCGTGGCTGTGCAAACACCTGCACAGTCGCACCCGCGCGACCGCTGCGATTCCATGCGGTTGAGCGCTGGCGCCGCGGCTGCATTGGGTGGCGTCATGCTCACGACCCGCCCTGATGGAACGCTGGTGAAGAACCTCGGCGTCACCCGCACGCTGATGCCGCTGCTGATGAAGCAGCGCACCGAGTCCACGGTGTACTTCGAGCAGGAGCTGGACGTCACCGACACCCAGCGCCTCCTCGACGCGTGGAATGCCCAGCGCCCCGGCGAGCGGGTCTCGCTGCTGCACGTCTTCATCTGGGCCACCGCCGCCACACTCCACGCCCGCCCGCGCCTCAACCGCTTCGTCTCGGGCGGACGCATCTACCAGCGCCAGGGCGTCTTCTTCTCCTTCGCCGCCAAGAAGCGGAAGCTCGACGACCAGGCGCCGTTGGTCACCATCAAGCGCGAGATTCCGGCCGGCGCCACGCTGCCGGAGGTGGTGGCGCTGCTCAACGCCGACATCCGCACCGGGCGCGCCGACCGGCCCCGGCCGGAAGACCGGGAGACCGCGCTGCTGACGCGGCTCCCCCACTTCGTCACCCGCGCCGCCCTGGGCCTCGCGCGCTGGGCCGACCGCTGGAACCTGCTGCCCGCCAGCGCCATCGCGCACGACCCGCTCTACACCAGCATGTTCGTCGCCAACCTGGGCAGCGTGGGCCTCGAGGCCGCGTACCACCACCTCTACGAGTGGGGAAACTGCCCCTTCTTCGCCACCCTCGGGCGCTCGCGCGAGGTGAACGGCCGCCTCAAGGTGCTGGTGCGCTACGCCTTCGACGAGCGCATCGACGACGGCCTCTCCTGCGCCCACGCGCTGGCCATGACGAAGGAGCGCCTGGAGTCTCCGCTGCAGTTCGAGCCCGACGCGCTGCCGCACCTCAGTGTGGTGAAGGCGCGCTGAAGGTACCCCTGTCGCACCTTGCACCGCCGCTCACCTCGGTGGGTTTTCAAAGCTGAAAGCGGAGGGTGCCTGCGCACCCTGTCGCATGTCCACAACTCACCGGAGTCACGGCCTTCTGCCCGTTGGCACGCCCCTCGCTTTGGTAACGGGCATGTCACCGTACGTCGAGACGCTGCCGCACACGCCCCGTCCTCCGCAGGCCTTCGTGTGGGAGTGCTTCAGCACCACCCAGGTGTACCTCGCGGCCTTCGAGGCCAGCGAAGCGGCGCTGGGTGCGGGCTTCTTCCCCGAGGAGGCCACCGCGCTCTCCATGACGCTGGCGGAGCTGGCCAGCCAGTCGCCGGCGGGCAGCGTGGTGTCGGTCTTCTTCAGCGGCGACAGCTGGCGCCTCGAACAGTGTGGGACGCGCACGCACGCCGCGCGCACGCCCACCGTGCGGAGCTGCGACGTGCCGCTCTCGCTGCGGGCCTACCCGCGACCGACCGGCGGCGACCTGGTGGTAGCCCACTACCAGCGCGACACGGGCGCCGCCCAGTCGAACACTGTCCGTCATTGATGACCTGACGACTCGTCACGAAAGCGAATCGACTGTTCATGCGTCACTCTCCGCATGGACACAGCGACCTGGAAGCACCGGCTCTCGAACTACGGCTGCGGCGCGCTGGCGGCGCTGACCAGCCTGACCGTGGGGAGCGCGCTGCTGGCGCTCTACCACCAGCTCTCCAGCGCCATGCCGCACCGCTGGAGCGACGGCCCGCTGAGCTGGGTGGCGGCCTTCCTCGCCCTCGACCTGCTCTATTACGTCCAGCACCGCGCCGAGCACCGCGTCCCGCTGCTGTGGGCGGTGCATGAGGTGCATCACCAGTCGAAGCTCTGCGACACCTCGGTGTCGCTGCGCCTGAGCGCCCTGGCGCCGGTGACGGTGCTGTCCTTTCACCTGCTGCTGGCGCTGGCCGGCGTGCCCACGCAGGTCTACCTCGCCACCTACGCGCTGCACGCCGCGCTCATCTTCCTGCTGCACACCCGCACGCCGCGGTGGCTCGACCGGGCCGGACGGGTGTTCAACAGCCCCTACCTGCACCGCGGTCACCACTCCAACCACCCGCGGCTGCGGGGGAAGAACCTGGGCGGCGTGCTGGTGCTGTGGGACCGCCTCTTCGGCACCTGGGAGCCCCGCTGCGACGACGCCACCGACTTCGGCGTCGGCGACCGCCCCACGCCGCTCAACCCGGTGCTGGCCAACCTGCGACCGCTGCGCCGGCTGGGGCCTAGCGCGCGATGAGCGTGCCGAAGCTGCGGCCCGAGGGCAGGCCGCTGCCGCCGTCCACCTGCACGCCCGCACTGACGCCGCCGTCGCTCAGCAACCGCCAGGCCCCCGCATCGGGCGCGAAGCGCCAGGTGTCTCGCAGCGCCTCCATCGCCACGCCCTCTCGCCACACCCCGCCGTGGAGGTAGCGGACGCCGTCGCGCTCCACCGCCGAGGCGCCGAAGCGCAGGCGCGGCTCCGGGCTGAGGTTCAACGCCGTCCACGCCGGCGCGTCGCCCACGTCCAGTCGGAAGAAGCCCAGCTCCACCAGCGGGCTGGGGCTGGGGCCGCTCAGCTCCCGGATGCCAGAGAAGAGGTACAGCGGGCTGCCGCTGTACAGCGCCCCCAGCACCCGCGGCGCCACGGTGGGCGTGGAGCTGCTCCAGGTCCCCGCCTCCACGTCGTACACCCACAGCTCGTTGAGGTCGGTGTGCAGGATGCGCATGTGGCCGCCGTAGAGCGCGAAGCGGCGCTGCACCGGGTCGAAGGCCGCGCTGGCGTTGAAGCGGTCTGAGGGGTGCTCCGGGTCGCTGTTGTCGGGGTTGCCGTCGTACAGCCGGGTCCAGGTGTCGGTGGCCAGGTCCAGCTCGTAGAAGTCGGAGTAGCCGCGCTCGTTGAAGGGCGGCAGCGTGGCGTCGTAGGCGGAGCCGCCGAAGAGGTAGAGCTTCCACGCCACCGGGTCCACGGCCACCGCGGCCGCATAGCGGGGAGACGGCACGTCGCCGCGGGCGCCCACCGCCTGCCAGCGCAGGGTGCCGCCGTCGGCCGCCGGGAACTGCAGCGCCCACACGTCCATGCGGGTGCCGCCGTCGGCGGCGGTAGATCGGAAGAGCGTCGTGTAGGGAAAGAGCGGCGGTGGTCTTGATGGCGTCGTCGATGCAGTTGCTCCCGCCCAGCACCAGCATGCGGTTGCGCGGCCAGTCCGCGGCGGCGGCGTGCTTCTGGCGATGCGGCGGCGCGCTGCCTCCGGGCGCCAGCTCCTGGAACCGGTTGGTGGCGAGGTTGAACCGCCAGACCTCCCGGTTGACGCCCAGCGGCCCGTTGCCCAGGCACCCGCCCCCGTCGGCCGCGTAGCCCCGCCCGCCGAAGGCGATGAGCTCGTCGGCGCGGCACTGCGCGTCACGGCACGACTGGCCCGGCCCGCACGCGAAGCCGCAGGCGCCGCAGTTCTCCGCGTCGTCGACGGTGTTGATTTCGCAGCCGTCCTCGTCGGCGCCGTTGCAGTCGGCGAAGCCCGCAGCGCAGGCGGTGACCCGACAGACGCTGGCCTCGCAGTCCGAATCGGCGTTGGCCAGCACACACGCGTGGCCACACGACGCGCAGTGCGCGCGGGTGGTGCGCAGGTCGGTCTCGCAGCCGTCGAGGTCATCTTCGTTGCAGTCGCCGAAGTGCTGGTTGCACTCGTTGACGGCGCACCGGGCCTCCGCGCACACCGAGGAGGCGTTCGCCACCTGACAGACGCGGCCGCACACGCCGCAGTTGTTGACGTCGGAGGCGGTGGAGAACTCGCAGCCGTTGTCGCGCTCGCCGTCGCAGTTCCCGAAGCCCGCCACGCAGTTGATGGCGCAGCGCCCGGCCTGACACGAGGGCACCACGTTGGGCAGCGCGCAGGAGTTGGCGCACGCGCCGCAGTGTTCCTTGTCGGTGCGCAGGTCCACGCAGGCGCCCTCGCAGCACGCCTCGGGCGCGCAGGCCCCGTCGCAGGGCTCCGGCTCGGGACACGCCGCCAACCCGAGCACCGCCGACAGACAGACGAAGAGACGCACTGACATGCGGGCTGGTTATGCCACGACTCGCGGGCCCGCCAGCGTCAGGGACGCACTTCGGTTCTGCGGTGGAGCCCCACGT
>CALNBU010000060.1 GCA_937875615.1 uncultured Archangium sp. | reverse complement strand
CTGCCCTCGGGCTACTCGCTGGCGGTGAGCGACTCCACCAACACCAGCGCCAGCGACGGTGAGCTGCTCATCCGCCTCGCGCCCGGGCGCAGCCGCTCCACCGGGGAGTACGCGCAGCTGCTGCGAGAAGAGCTGCCGCTGCGCTTCCCCGAGCTGAGCTTCTACTTCGCGCCGGGCGACATCGTGACCCAGGTCATCAACTTCGGCCTGCCCTCGCCCATCTCGGTGCAGATTTCCGGCGCGAAGCGCGACGCCACCCTGGTGGCGCAGCTCTCGCGCGTGCCCGGCGTGGTCGACGTGCGCCTGCACCAGGTGCTCGACGCGCCCCGCCTGCACCTCGACATCGACCGGCAGCGCGCCGCCGGCGTGGGCCTCAGCCTGCGCGACGTGGCCAACGACGTGCTGCTCACCGTCAGCTCCTCGGCGCAGGTGGCCCCCAACTTCTGGATCGACCCCGTCACCTTCAACAGCTACCCGGTGGTGGTGCAGACGCCGGAGTCCCGCGTCGACTCCATCGACGCGCTGTCGGGCCTGGGCCTCTCGACGCCGCGGGGCCCGCAGCTGCTGGGCGACCTCGCCACCATCGAGCGCAAGACGACGCCGGTGTTCAGCTCGCACGTCGAGGTGCAACCCACCTGGGAGGTGCGCGCCGACGTGGCGTGGCTCGACCTGGGCAGCGTGGCCGGCGCCGTGACGCGCATCGCCGACGAGCTCCGCCCCACGCTCCCGCCCGGCAGCCGCATCGCGGTGCGCGGACAGATTGACGGCATGCACCAGGCCTTCAGCGGCCTCTTCGCCGGCCTCGCCCTCGCGGTGCTGCTGGTCTACGCGCTGATGGTCATCAACTTCCAGTCGTGGCTCGACCCCTTCGTGATGCTGCTGGCGTTGCCGGGCGCCGCAGTGGGCATCGTGCTGGCGCTCTTCCTCACCGGCACCACCTTCAGCGTCTCCTCGCTGATGGGCGCGGTGATGGCCATCGGCGTGGCCACCGCCAACTCCACGCTGCTGGTCAGCTTCGCCAACGAGGCGCGCGTGGAGGGGCAGCTCAGCGCCCTCGGCGCCGCGCTGGAGGCCGGCCGCACCCGCCTGCGCCCGGTGTTGATGACCGCCATGGCCATGGTGCTGGGCATGCTGCCCATGGCGCTCAACCTCGGCGAGGGCGGCGAACAGAACGCCGCGCTGGCCCGCGCCGTCATCGGCGGGCTCTTCGGCGCCACCGTGGCCACGCTGTTTCTGGTGCCGGTCATGTACTCGGTGCTCAAGCGAAACGCGGCGCCGGCGCCGGTCGACCCCGACCTCCTGCCCGCCTCCGAAGGAGTCTCATGAAGAAGGTGTTGCTGGTGGTGCTGGTGGCGCTGGCCTCGGGCCTCGCCTGGCGCTTCTCGAAGCAGGCCCAGGCCCGCGCGCAGGCGGAGCGCGAGAGCGGCCCGCCTGCGCTGCGCATCGCGCTGCCCACGCCCGCGGCCACGGAGGTGCAGGTGTCGCTGCCCGGCAGCGTGCGCCCGAAGGACCAGGTGACGCTGTACGCGCGCTCCAACGGCTTCCTCCGCGCGGTGATGG
>CALNBU010000059.1 GCA_937875615.1 uncultured Archangium sp. | reverse complement strand
CCGCCGTGGTAGCTGAAGGTGTCGAGGGCCTCGCCCCGCGCCAACTCGCCAGCGCGCACGTGGTTGTCGAGCTGATCGAGGAAGGACCCGGTCTTGGCGTCGTTCAGCAGGTCGAGCTCGAAGACGTTCTCACCCTCGTGGTAGCGCGCGGTGGTCTGATTCCCCAGCAGCACGCGCTTCTCTCTGGGCAGGCACTCCCACTCCCGGCCCGAGGCGTCGTCGCGGCACACCACCGTCTTCAGCCCCGTCACCTCGGTCAGCAGCTCAGCCCAGCGCGCCTTGCGCACGTCGGCGCCCTCGCTCAGCGTCTGCAGCGTCAGCGCGTCGCCGTAGCGGTCGACGAAGAGGCCGGGCAACAGGTCGGCCTCACCGTGCACCACCCGGAAGGCGTCGCGGTCGAAGAGCGAGTCCCGGCGCCGCCAGGCCGCCTCGAGGCGCGCGCGGAAGAACGCGTCGTCGATCCGCTCGTCGCGGCCCAGCTTCCGCGACACCAGGCGCAACGCGATGGGGGAGCTCGAGGCGCTGAAGGCCTGCCCGAGGGGGTTCTGCTGCGGGTCCACCACGTCGACCAGCGCCCCGCGCGCCAGCGCCGCCTTCGGCCACCCCGTCACCTCCGTCCGGTACACCCACGGGTACCCCAGCCTGAGCGACTTCGCCGCGTTGGCCGACACCGTCACCAGAGGATTCACATCCGCTCCTTGAAGGGCACCGCCCAGGACGAGGCCGGCGCCGTCACTCCAACCCCCGCGCGGCGAGCTCCGAGTCGTCTTCGCCACGGAGGTGCCCCACCTCGTGCAACAGCGTCACCCGGATCTGCTCGTCGAGCTCCGCCCGCGTCTTCACCGCCCGCGCCAGGTTCTTGCGGTAGAGCACGATGGAGCGACACGGCGCGCCGGGCTTCGCCCCCGGCTCCGGATCGCAGCGCTCGTGGAGCGAGGTGCCCCGGAACAGCCCGAGAATGGTGGGCGAGAGCGGTGGGTCTCCCGAGGTGAGGTCCGCCTCCTGGGGGAGATCCTCCACCTCCACCGGGACGCCCTTGAGATCAGCCCGCATGTCATCTGGCAGCGCGGCCAGCGTGGCGCCCAGCTGCGCCTCGAAGGCCTCGGCGGAGATCAACACCGGCGCGGGAAACGACACCGCGTCGAGCGCGCGGGCCTTCTCGAAGTACGCCTGCGCCTCGGCCTCTCGCCCTTCGCGCTCGACCAGCAGGCCGAGGTGGTGGTTCGCCCAGGGCGCGTGCGCCTCGTCGCCGAGCAACCGCTTGAAGGCCTTCCTGGCCTCGCTGAAGCGGCACAGCTCGAAGAGCGCCACCGCCCGCTCGTACAACGCCTCTGGATCCGCCCGACGTCGGCTCAGCACGAAGTCGGCGCGCTCCAGCGCCTCCCAGGGCTGTCCGATGTCGTTGAAGGCCATGGCCGCGAGCCGCGCGAACTCCAACATCCACGTCGCGT
>CALNBU010000058.1 GCA_937875615.1 uncultured Archangium sp. | reverse complement strand
GTTCCACACCACGCGGTGACGGTTCCGTGCCCGTCTGAGGCGCTCCCCCGGTGCCGCACCGCTGGGCGAGACGTCGGGGGTGCTCAGGCTGTCGCGCTGCAGAGGGGACATGGGGATGAGAGGCGGGGAGATCATTAAATGCAATTATATTGCATAAGCATCACAGGTGCTTCAAGCCTTGAGTTGCGCATCGACGCCGCCGGGTGTTAGGTGCGTGCTCGTCCGTGAAGTCCTCTCGCGCCCGCCTCGCTCTCTCCCGCCACCTCATGGTGTGGACGAGCATGTTCTGCCTGGTGGCGCAGCTCTTCAGCGTGATGCACATGGCGGTGGTGCAGCACACCCGCTGCGTGGAGCACGGCGAGTGGGTGCACGCCGACGAGGCGCACGTGCTCGTCGGCGCGGTGCAGGACGCCGCGCGCGTGGAGGCCTCCGAGGCGGCGCTGCTCGCTGACGACGAGCACGAGCATTGCCTGGTGTGCGCGGAGCGCCGCCGGGAGGTGTTGCCGGTGACGGTGGTGGTCCTCGACCTCGTCGATACGCCGCGTCCGGCGCTCGCGGACTGCGGGGAGCCGGGTGCGCCACGGCGCGTCTACGGCTTCTCGCCCAAGACCTCCCCGCCAGCGCACGGCTGAAGCGGGAGCGCGCGCCCGGCTGGGCCAGCGCGGCTTCTGAGTCGTCGATGTGTTCCGAGCGCGCCGAGCTGCGCGCGCGGCGCCGTCGCCTTGTCGCCTCATCTCCGGAGTCCTTGTGTTCATGCAGAAGTGGAATCCCGGCGTTCGCCGGGCGCGGCTGTGCATCGCGGTGGGGTTGCTGTTGGGCGCGTCGGTGTCCGCGCAGGAGGCGGGGGCGCCGGTGTCTGCGCCGCGCGTCGTCGCTCAGCACGATGCGCGCTATCCGCCCGCGGCGCTGGCCGCCGGTCAGGCAGGGCGGGTGGAGCTGTTGGTCACCGTGCTCGTCGATGGCACGGTGGGTGACGTCAGCGTCGCCAGCTCCGCGGGAGAGGCGCTCGACGAGGCCGCGGTAGAGGCCATGCGCCGCTGGGTGTTCGAGCCGGCGCGTCGAGGCGAGGTGGCCATCGAGGCCCGAATTCGGGTGCCGTTCGTCTTCGCGCCGCCGCCGGTGGAGGTGCCCGAGGTGCCGCCGGCGCCGCCGGACGCGGGGAGCCCGCCTGCGAAGCCCGACGAGGCACCCATCGAGGTCACGGTGCGGGGCGCGAGGGCGTTGCGCGCGGAGCAGCGCAGCGTCAGCGACTTCCGGCTGGAGCGCGACGTGTTGACCGCGGCGCCGCGGCAAGAGGGCGTCGACGTGCTGCGGGCGGCGCCGGGCGTCTACGTGGGGCGGGGCGAGGGCGCGGCGGTGGCGCACAGCTACATGTTGCGCGGCTTCGACGCCGAGCACGGTCAGGACATCGAGTTCCGCGTGGGCGGCATCCCCATCAACCTGCCGTCGCACATCCACGGGCAGGGCTACGCGGACCTCAACTTCCTCATCGGCGACGTGGTGCGCGAGCTGCGCGTGAGCGAGGGCGTGTACGACCCACGGCAGGGAGACTTCGCGGTGGCGGGCTCCATCGACGTGACGCTGGGGGTGGAGGAGGCGGAGCGCGGCGTCAAGCTGCGCTCGGGCTATGGCGCGTTCAACACCTTCCGCCAGCTGGTGCAGTGGGCGCCGAAGGGAGAGAACGAGGAGAGCTTCGGGGCGGTGCAGTACTTCCGTACCGACGGCTTCGGTGAGAACCGTGACGGGCAGGGCGGCAGCGGCCTCTTCCAGCACCGCTTCGGCGAGGGCCCCGTCACCTTCCGGGTGCTGGGCATCCTCCACGCGGCGCGCGCCAGCTCGGCCGGGGTGCTGCGTCGCGACGACGTAGAGTCGGGCGCCCAGTGCTTTCACTGCGTCTACCCGTACCCCACCGCGAAGGCGCAGAACGCGCTGGCGCTGCGCTTCCTCTCCGGCTTCTTCGTCGACTACGCGGGCGACGATGGCGCCAATGGCCAGCTGGGCCTCTGGCTCGGGTACGACAGCTTTCGGGGGCAGAACAACTTCACCGGCTTCGTGCAGCAGTCGCGCACCCTGGCGCGCGTGGCGGGGCGTGGGGACCTCATCGAGCAGCAGAACCGCACCTTCTCGCTCGGCCTCACCGGTCGCTATCGCAGCACGCCCTTCCGGCCGACGAGCTGGGCGCACGGCACGCTGGAGGTCGGCGTCGACGGGCGCTTCGACGTCATCGACCAGGCGCAGAACCTGCTCGACGCCACCACCCGACTGCAGACCTGGGACACGCGCGTGTCTGCGGGCGTGCTGGGCGTCGACCTGGGGTTGTGGGGAGACCTCGACTGGAGCCTGACCCGGTTCCTGCGCGTGCGCGTGGGCGTGCGCGCCGACGTGCTGTCGTATGATCTCGATGATCGCCTGGGCAACTTCGCGCCCAGCAGCCGCCCGCAGGGCGACTTCATTCAGGGCTTCCGGCGCAGCGCGCTGGGCGTGGCGGCGGGCCCCCGCGCCAGCGTCGAGGTGCGCCCCACCGGTTGGCTGTCTTTGCTCGGCGCGTACGGGGAGGGCTACCGGTCGCCGCAGGCGCGCCAGCTGGAAGACGGCGAGGTCGCGCCCTTCTCCAAGGTGCGCTCCGCAGACCTGGGCGCGCGCTTCGACTTCGGTGCGCCGCTCAAGGTGACCGCCGGCGGCTACTACACGCACCTCTCCGACGACGTGGTGTTCGATGCGGGCGAAGGTCGGCTGGAGCGCATCGGCGCGACGCAGCGCCTCGGCGCCGTGCTGCAGGCCACCTCGCGTCCCGTGGACTGGTTGGTCGGCTCGCTGTCGGTCACCTTCGTGCACGCCACGCTGCTCGAGCCGCCGCCGCCCAGCGCGGAGGAGCCGCAGCCGCCCTTCGTCGCCGGCCAGCAGCTGCCCTTCGTGCCTCCGGTGGTGGTGCGCGGCGACCTGGGCGTGCGGCGCACCTTCACCCGGCTGTGGGACCGGGACCTGGGCGGGCGCGCCGGCCTGGGCTTCTCGTTCCTCTCGCCGCGGCCGCTTCCCTACGGAGAGTTTGCCGAGCCGGTGGCGCTCCTCGACGCCTCGGTGGCCGTCTCCTGGGGGCCGGTGGAGCTCTCCTTCGAGCTCTTCAACGCCCTCAACAACCGCTACGCGGCGCTGGAGTACGCCTTCCCGTCGGACTGGTCGCCCAACGACGGCGTCCGTTCGCGCACGCCGTCCAGGCACTTCGCGGCCGGTGCGCCGCTCTCGTGGATGCTCTCGCTGGGGGTGACGCTGTGAACAGACGCCTGTTGCCGTTGTGGTTGTCGCTGAGCGCCTGCGTCGAGGCCGGGCAGGCGCGCGTGGAGGTGCCGTTGTTCCTCGCCGGCACGCAGCTCGAGGCCCCGCTGATGACGGTCGGAGACGTGGAGGTCCAGCTCGATCGCGCCGACCTGGCCTTCGGGCCGCTCTACCTCTGCGCCGGCGCGACCGCGGGTGAGCTCTGCGACACCGCGCGCCTGGAGTGGCTCGACGCGGCGGTGGTGGACACCCTGGCGCCCGACGCGGTGCAGGTGGGCGCCTTGACGGGGGTCTCCGGCCCGGTGCGCTCGTGGATGTATGATCTCGGCATCAGCTCCCAGCTCACGCGCGACGAGCCCTTCGTGCTCGACGCCGCGGCGGCGCTCGGCGGGGCCTCCTTCGTGGTGGAGGGGCGCGCCGAGGTGGGCGGCGCACAGCTGAGCTTCCGCGCGTCGGTGCCCGTCCGGCAGACCGGCGACACGGAGCTGGGCGTGCCGGTCATCCGCAAGAGCGCGGCGCAGCGCTTCGAGCACGAGCTCCTCGCCGGGGAGCGCGGGTTGCTGCTCCGCTTCGACGCGCGCGCGTGGCTGCAGGGCGTCGACCTCCGCCCCTACGCCGGTCAGACGGAGGTGACGCTGGCGCCCGACAGCGAGGCCTACCGCAGCCTGCGCAACGCGCTGTTCGTCAGCGGTCGCCCCCTCTTCGAGTGGGACTTCGTCCCGTAACCCGCAGCACCCAAGGAGTCGTCGTCATGAGAGCCGTTCCCCTGTCCCTGTTCCTTCCCCTCCTCGTCGCGGTCAGTGGCTGCGAAGGAGAGGGCTCGTTGAGCGTTCTGCTGGAATCCGAAGACGTCATCATCGGCGGCCTGGTGCCGGGAGAGCGTCCGGAGAACCTCCGCGACGGCTGGACCGCGACGTTCGAGCGCTACCTCGTGTCCGTCGGTGACGTCGCGCTGCGCTTCTCCAGCGACGCCACCCTGGAGGCCGAGGCGCACGAGACCTACGTCGCCGACCTGCAGAAGCTCTCCGCCGGAGGCGCCGCGCTGTGGAGCATCGACGGGCTGCGCGAAGGGCGTTGGGAATTCAGCTACGCCACGCCGCACGCGGGCCACGGCGAGGCGAGGCACGAGAGCGTCACCGAGGCCGACTTCGAGGCCATGGCGGCGAATCACTGGACCTACCTCATCGACGGTGTGTTGACCAAGAGCACGGGGCAGTCGTGCCCTCCGGCCACGTTGGCCACGCCGGGCGCGAAGACGCCCAACGGGAACCTGTCGGGCGGGAACCCCTGCTACGACGCGCCGTCGGTGCGCTTCACCTTCGGCGCCGAGGCCGAGACGGCCTACGGGCCCTGCGAGATCGATGGCGTTCCGGGCGTGTCCATCACCGCCAACCAGACCCAGACGGTCACGCTCACCATCCACGGCGACCACCTCTTCTTCAACGGATTCCCCGAGGGCAGCGAGGGTGGCACCTCGCGGCTGGCGCAGTGGCTGGCCGACTGCGACCTCGACCTCGACGGGACGGTGACGAAGGAGGAGCTGGAGGCCATCACGCCCGCGCAGCTCCCGGAGCTCGACGAGCGCTACCAGCTGGGCGGCTCGCCGGTGGAGCTGAACACCATGTACGAGTACG
>CALNBU010000057.1 GCA_937875615.1 uncultured Archangium sp. | reverse complement strand
AGCTGCCCGAGGTGATCGAGGCCGCCGCGACCTGCGCCCGGTCGCTGCTGCGCGCGCTGCCTCCGGGCGATGACGCGGCGGCGCTCGACCGGCTGCTGCGCGCGTTGCTCACCACGCGCCCCTCGGCGTTGACCCCCGAGACCGCCCCGGGTTGGCGCGCGAGCTGGGGCGCCGGCGCGCTCACCGTACACGCCCACGACGACGACGGGCGGCTCGATGCCTGGCGCACCCGGAACCGCGCCGGGCTCCCGCCCCTGCTCTTCGACGGCGAGCTGCGCCTGGGAGAGGCCCGCCAGCCAGGCCTCCCCTTCGTCACCCTGTTGCGGCTGGTGCGCAACGCCGCCGAGGGCCGCGCCACCGTCGCCGGCGCGCCGGTCTCTTCCCAGGCGCTCTTCGCCGCGGGCCTCGCCACCTGTCTGGGGCTCCGCGCCCTGCGCCCGACGTTGGCCACCAACCCCTGGATCGAGGCGCTGCAGTCCCGCTGTGAGGCGGGGCTCCTCGCCCAGAGGCCGCCCGTCCCCGACGCCGCGCCGGTGCCCGCGCCTCCGCGGCGTGTCCCCGCCGGCGCGCCGCTGTCGGTCGTCGGAGCGGTGCGTCGGGGGACGCTCACGCCGCGCTGGAGCCGCCCGGTGGAGCTGGGCGAGGACAGTGATGGTGGCAAGCTGGCCCTGGGGCGCCGCTTCGTGGTGGTGCACACCCCCACCGCCGCGCAGGGCTTCACCCACCGGGGAAAGCCCGCCTTCCAGCACGCCATGGCACGCGGCGTGGCCGTCGACGCCGACGGCGCCGCGGTGCTGGCCAACGAAGACTGGCTCTACGGCGCGCGCACCGGGGCGGTGCACTGGCTGCGAAACCACGACGCGGCCCGCCTCGGCCCGGCGCTGTTCTCGCACGGAGGGACGCAGGTGGTGGCGCTCGGCCGTCGCACCTACGTCGGCCTCTGCGCGGTGACCGGCCGGGAGCTGTGGCGCTTCGAAGCGCGCGGCGCGCAGAGCACCCGCGCATCCTGCGTAGGGGGGCGGCTGTTGGTCGGCGCCGACGACGGCACGCTCTACGGCCTCGACGC
>CALNBU010000056.1 GCA_937875615.1 uncultured Archangium sp. | reverse complement strand
GGGCGCGATGCGCATCGGCATCGAGGGCGCCACCGAGGCCATCCGGCGCGAGGAGCGCGGCGGCTCCCCGCTCCGGGTGTGGGTGGAGTCCGAGATCGCCCAGGCCGGCACCTCCGCCGGAGGGCTGCTGCGCGCGCTGGCCAACGTCGAGCGCGCCACGGTGACCGAGCTGGCGAAGGTGGCCGAGGCGCAGGTGATGCAGCGCTTCGCCGAGACCGGTCTCACCTCCATGCTGCCCCCGGAGGAGCTCAAGCGCCGCGCGCAGGAGGCCGCGGTGGTGATGGTGCGCCTGCTGGCCGAGTCGCGGCTGCTGGAGGCCCACGGAGATCTCACCGCCCCCGACGCCTACTCCCTGCCCGACGGCGTCATCCGGCGTATCCTCTCGGAGCAGAGGCGCGCATGAGCGTTCGACTCAAGAAGTTCGGCGGCATGATGGCGGGCGCGGCGCCGCTCATCGGCGCCATCATCTCCATGGTGTGGCTGGCCTGGAGCGCCGACAGCAGCGTCAGCTCCCGCCTGCTGGCCATGGCGCGGCACCCCATCGGCGCCATCGCGCTCATCCAGACGCTCTACACCGGCCTCTGCTCGATCCTGTGGATGCGCTACCGCGTCTTCGTGGCCCCGGAGGGCGCGGAGTGGCCGAAGGTGACGGTGGTGATTCCGGCGTTCAACGAGGGGCCCATGGTGGGGCGCTCCATCCGCTCGGTGGCAGCCTGCAACTACCCCAAGGACAAGCTCGAGGTCATCGTGGTCGACGACGGCTCGCGCGACGACACCTTCTTCCACATGCAGCACCTGCGGCGTGAGTTCCCCGACCTGGTGCGGCTGGTGCGCTTCGTCGGCAACCGCGGCAAGCGCTCGGCGCTGGTGGCGGGCTTTCGCGCGGCCACCGGCAGCATCGTGGTGACCATCGACTCCGACTCCGAGGTCAGCCCCGACACCGTGCACGAGATGGTGACGCCCTTCCTGGCCGACCCGCAGGTGGGCGGCGTCGCCGGCCGGGTGGCGGTGTTGAACCGCGACACGCCCATCAGCCGCATGCTCGACGTGCAGTTCACGCTCGCCTTCGACTACGGGCGCGCCGCGCAGAGCGCCTACCGCACCGTGGCCTGCTGCCCGGGCGCGCTGTCGGCCTTCCGCAAGGACATCATCCTCCCCTTCATGGACGAGTGGGAGAACCAGCGCTTCCTCGGCCGCCCGGTCAACCACGGCGAAGACCAGGCGCTGACCAACATCGTGCTGCGGCAGGGCTACGACACCGTCTACCAGCGCACCGCCGTCATCCACACCCTGGTGCCCACCAACTATCGGCAGCTCTCGCGCATGTTCCTCCGCTGGGACCGCAGCTACATCGTGGAGGGCTTCTCGTTCGCGAAGTTCATGTTCACGCGCTACCGCGAGAAGCACCGGCTGATGCCCATCATCACCTTCGTGGTGTCGAACCTGCGCTTCGTGCTGGTGGCCGCGGCCATCATGGAGCTGCCGCGCGCCTTCGACACCAACGTCACCTCCATGGCCCGGGCCGCGGTGGCGCTGGCGCTGACGGCCATCTTCTCGGCGGCCTACTACCTGCGCTTCGAGCGCAGCTTCCGCTGGTTGTACGGCGTGCTCTACGCGGTCTACGCGGTGGTCTTCCTCCAGTGGATTCTCCCCTGGGCGCTGGTGACGGTGCGCGACGAGCGCTGGGGCACGCGCTGAGGGCCGACGGCACAGCCGCCGCACCAACCTCCAGCGGGGCGCTCCAGGTCTCCCTCGTCGCCGGGCGCTCCAGCGTCACCGCGCTCTCGGCCAGCACCCCGCTGGCGCTGCTCAACCCGCAGAACCACGGGCACGGCGCCTGGGTGTACCAGTCGAGTCACGGCGGCGGGTGGGTCGGCCGAGACGCCGTGGCCCTCGAGGTCCAGGTCGACGCCGGCGCCACGCTGTTCCTCTCTTCGCAGGCCGCCAGCAAGGCCTACCGCGGCGCCGACTCGCGCTTCTCGCTGACGGGCAGCGTGGCCGACGGCGCGCTGGTGTCCTGGCCGGAGCCCGTCACCTGCTTCCGTGACGCGGCGCTGCTGCAGACGCAACGGCTCGCGCTGCACCCCGGCGCCAGTCTCCTGCTGGTCGACGCGCTGACCGCCGGGCGCTCGGCGCGCGGCGAGCGCTGGGCGTTCTCCCGCTACGAGTCGCGGCTGCACATCACCGTCGGAGACCGCCCCGTGCTGACCGACTCGGTGCTGCTCGCGCCCCGCCACGGCCCGCTGGCGCCACGGTTGGCCTGCGACGCCACCTGCCTCGTGGTGGCCGTCGGCCCCGCCTTCTCCGGCCTGGCCTCCGCGGAGCCCGGCGTCAGTCAGTGGCCCTGGGGCTGGGTGCTGCGCTGCACGGCCCCCTCGGTGGAGTCGCTGCAACAGCACCTGCGCGCCCTGCTCCAGCGCCCCGTCGCCCACCACCTCGGGGATGACCCCGTCAGCCGGCGGTTCTAATCTGCCTCGCGCTGTGTTTGGCTCAGTGCGTCACCATGCACCTGAGCCCACAAGAAATCGATAAACTCACGCTTCACAGTGTTGGTTCGCTCGCCCAGAAGCGTCTGGCACGCGGAATTAAGCTCAATTACCCAGAAGCGAAGGGGCTCATCGCCACGGTATTGCTGGAGTTGATCCGCGACGGACGCCCGGTGGTGGAGCTGATGACGCTGGGGAAACGCCTGCTGGGCCGGCGGCAGGTGATGCCAGGCGTCCCGGAGCTGCTGCACGAGGTGCAGGTGGAGGGCACCTTCCCCGACGGCAGCAAGCTGGTGACGGTGCATCAGCCCATCGCGCGCGAAGACGGCGAGCTGGACCTCGCGCTCTACGGCAGCTTCCTGCCGGTGCCAGCCGCGGCGCGCTTCGTCGCCTCGCCCGTCGAGCACCCCGGGGCCTGCGAAGTCGTGCCCGGCGAGCTGGAGCTCAACGCCGGGCGCCGGACGCTGCAGCTGCCCGTCACCAACACCGGAGACAGGCCCATTCAGGTAGGCAGCCACTACGCCTTCATCGAGACCAACCGCGCGCTGCGCTTCGACCGGACCGCGGCGCTGGGCTTCCGCCTCGACATCCCCGCCGGCACCGCGGTGCGCTTCGAGCCGGGAGAGACCCGCACCGTCGACCTCGTCGAGCTCTCCGGGCACCGGGTGATTCGCGGCGGCAACGCGCTCGTCGATGGCCCCAGCGATGACCCCGCGGCGGTGCAGGCGCGGCTGGCGCAGAAGGGCTTCACCTCATGAGCTACCGCATCAGGCGCGCGCACTACGCCGACCTCTTCGGCCCCACCACCGGCGACCGGGTGCGGCTGGGCGACACCGACCTCTTCGCCACCGTCGAGCGCGACGCCACCGTCTACGGCGACGAGTGCAAGTTCGGGGGCGGGAAGGTACTCCGCGACGGCATGGGTCAGGCCGCCGGCGTCTCCGCCCGCGACGCCCTCGACACCGTCATCACCAACGCGCTGGTCATCGACTGGTCGGGCATCTTCAAGTGCGACGTCGGCATCAAGCGCGGGCGCATCGCCGGCCTCGGCAAGGCCGGCAACCCCGACGTCATGGCCGGCGTCACCCCGGGCATGGTGGTGGGCGTCACCACCGAGGTCATCGCCGGCGAGGGGCTCATCGTCACCGCCGGCGCCCTCGACGCCCACGTGCACTTCATCTGCCCGCAGCTGGCGGAGGTCGCGCTGGCCAGCGGCGTCACCACCCTCATCGGCGGCGGCACCGGCCCCGCCACCGGCACCAACGCCACCACCTGCACCCCGTCGCCGGAGCACCTGGAGCGCATGCTGCAGGCCAGCGACGGGCTCCCGCTCAACTTCGGCTTCACCGGCAAGGGCAACACCTCGCGACCCGAGGGGCTGCAGGACATCATCGACGCCGGGGCCATCGGCCTCAAGCTGCACGAGGACTGGGGCACCACGCCGGCCACCATCGACACCTGCCTTCACGTCGCCGAGGGACAGGACGTGCAGGTCACCACGCCGGCGGCGATCGACAACTGCCTGAGCGTCGCCGACCAGTACGACATCCAGGTGGCGATCCACACCGACACGCTCAACGAGTCCGGCTTCGTCGACGACTCCATCGCCGCCTTCAAGGGCCGCAGCATCCACACCTACCACTCCGAGGGCGCCGGCGGCGGCCACGCGCCCGACATCATCAAGGTGTGCGGCGTCGAGCACGTGCTGCCCAGCTCCACCAACCCCACCCGGCCC
>CALNBU010000055.1 GCA_937875615.1 uncultured Archangium sp. | reverse complement strand
CCAGGCCCCGGCGCCCATTCCCCTCGACACCACCGTCAGCAGCGAAGACCTGCCCAAGGTGGTGGTCGACCCCGCGGCGGCTGGAGCCCCGGTCATCGCCGGCCCCGGCGCGCTGAGGGCCGCGGGCGTCGACCCCAACGCCGAGGCCAACGAGCGCGCCGAGTCGGGCTGGTTCAAGCAGTAACCGTATGTCGCTCCTCTCTCTCTCAGCGGCGCTCCTGTTCGCCGCGGGGCCGCTCCCGCCGTGGATGGACGGCCGCAGCGACCCGGCAGACCTGCAGATCCGGGTGGTCACCTTCGGCCCCGGCGACACCTTGACCGAGTGGTGGGGCCACACCTCGCTGGTGGTGACCGACCAGCGGCTCCGCGACGAGCGCCTCTACAACTTCGGCATGTTCGGCCCCCGCGCCGGCGGCAGCGAGTGGGACTTCGTCGCCGACTTCATCAAGGGCCGGCTCATCTTCTGGGTGGCCGACGAGGGCGTCCAGCGCACCTTCCGGCTCTACCGGGACTTCCTCAAGCGCGACGTCCGCATCCAGCTGCTCGACCTGGCGCCCGAAGAGGCGCAGCGGGTGGCCACCGCGCTCGGCACCCACGTGCTCCCGGAGAACCGCTACTACCGGTACCACCACTACTTCGACAACTGCTCCACCCGGCCGCGCGACATCGTCGACGCCGCCATCGGCGGACAGCTCAAGGCCGCCACCCTCGACGCCTCGCGGTACACGCTGCGCGAACAGACCCTGCGCTACGCGCGCGTCAACCCACCCTTCTCGGTGGTGCTCGACTTCCTCCAGGGCCCGATGCTCGACAAGCCCATGACCCGGCAGGGCGACGCCTCCCTCCCGGACGAGCTGGAGAAACAGCTCGCGGCGCTTCAGGTGAAGCGCGCCGACGGCAGCGTGCGGCCGCTGGTGAAGGAGTCGACGGTGTGGTTCGCGAGCGGGCGCGCGGCGCCGCCCGACTGGCCGCCCAACTTCGTGCCCTACGAGCTGCTGCTGGGGTTGGCCCTGGGCGCCCTGGCGGTGGGCCTCGCGCGCTGGAGCGAGAACGGCCGCCGGGCCTCCCGCATCGTCTTCGGGCTCTACGCGCTGCTCATCGCGCTGGTGCTGGGCATCTTCGGCGGCGCGCTGGGCTTCCTGATGGCCGCCACCGACCACGACGTGACCTGGAACAACGAAAACATCCTCCAGAGCAACCCGCTCTCGCTGGGGCTCATCGTGTTGGCGGTGATGACCCTGTGGGGCGCCAGGCGCGCGGCGAAGTGGAACCGCGCGGGGTGGGCGCTGCTCACCGCGCTCTCCGTGCTGGGCCTGCTCATCAAGGTGCTGCCCTTCAGCATCCAGGCGAACTGGAACATCCTCGCGCTGACGGTGCCGGTGCACCTCGGCTTCGCGCTCGCCTGGTGGAAGGTGAAGCGCCCCGCCGCCGGCTGACCGGGGCAGGGGCGCGCCGCCCGACGCTGCGGCTACTTGAAGTTGGCCGCGGCGAAGTCCCAGTTGGCGAGCTTCTCGAGGAAGGTGTCGACGTACTTCGCGCGCAGGTTGCGGTAGTCGATGTAGTACGCGTGCTCCCACACGTCGCAGGTGAGCAGCGCCGTCTGGCCCTTGGTGATGGGCGTCTCGGCGTTGCCGGTGGTGACGATCTTCAGCTTGTCGCCCTCCTTCACCAGCCAGGCCCAGCCCGAGCCGAACTGCTTCACCGCCGCGTCGGCGAACTGCTTCTTGAAGTCGGCGAAGGAGCCGAAGTCACGCTTGATGGCGTCCGCCAGCGCGCCCGACGGCTCGCCGCCGCCCGAGGGCTTCATGGAGTTCCAGTAGAAGGTGTGGTTCCACACCTGCGCCGCGTTGTTGAACACGCCGCCCGAAGAGCTCTTGACGATCTCCTCCAGGCTCTTCTCGGCGTCGGGCTTCCCGTCGAGCAACCCCTTGAGGTTGTTCATGTATGCCGTGTGATGCTTGTCGTAGTGAAACGAGAGCGTCTCTTCCGTGAGGTGCGGCGCCAGCGCGTTCTTCGCGTACGGGAGGGGGTCAAGCTCGAACTTCATCGCATACTCCTGGTTAAAGGGTTTACTGACGTCGCCTGAATTAATACGGGGACTCCGCCATGGCTAACGACTTCATCACCCAGCAGCTTTCTGACTTCCAGGCGCGCTTCAAGAGCATCCGGGGGTCTCTTTGACGTCGACCGCAAGAAGAGCCGCATCGCGCTGATCGAGCGCGACTCCACCCTGCCAGACTTCTGGAACGACAACGTCAAGGCGCAGGGCCTGCTCAAGGAGAAGACCCAGCTCGAGAAGCAGCTGGCCAGCTTCGAGGGCGCGCAGCGCAAGCTCGACGACGCCCTGACGCTCATCCAGCTCGGCGATGAAATGAGCGACGAGGCCAGCCTCCGCGAAGGCGAGGCGCTGCTGCCCTCGGTCGAGGCGTCGCTCAAGGAACTGGAGCTGGCCAAGATGCTCTCCGGCCAGGACGACGCGCTCAACTGCTACGTCGACATCAACGCCGGAGCCGGCGGCACCGAGTCCATGGACTGGGCCTCCATGCTGCTGCGCATGTACACCCGCTACGCCGAGCGCAAGGGATGGAAGGTCGAGCTGAGCGACTTCAACGCCGGCGAAGAGGCGGGCATCAAGAACGCCTCGCTGCGCATCGAAGGTGACTTCGCCTTCGGCTACATGAAGGCCGAGATGGGCGTGCACCGGCTGGTGCGCATCTCGCCGTACGACTCCAACGCGCGTCGGCACACCTCCTTCGCGTCGGTCGACGTCTACCCGGAGATCGACGACGACATCAAAATCGACATCCCCGAGAAGGACTACGAGCTCAAGTTCATCCGCGGCGGCGGCGCCGGCGGCCAGAAGGTCAACAAGACCAGCTCCACCGCCCAGCTCCGGCATCTGCCCACCGGCATCATCCTCACCGTCCAGACCGAGCGCAGCCAGACCGCCAACCGCGACATGGCCTTCAAGATCCTCCGCGCCCGCCTGTACGATCTCGAGGTCAAGAAGCGCGACGCCGAGACCCAGGCCCGCGAGGGCGCAAAAGCCGACATTTCTTTCGGCTCGCAGATCCGCTCCTACGTGCTGGCGCCGTACCGTATGGTCAAAGATTTACGCACCGGCATCGAGTCGGGACAGCCCGACAAGGTGCTCGATGGCGAGCTCGACGAGTTCGTCACTGCCCAGCTCATGGGCGTCAAGAACCCCGCGAAAGCACTGCCGGATTAGCCGACGGGTGTCGCAAAAGCCCGCTCCGGGTCGGGACGCCTGTATTTTCGCGGCGTGTACGGTAGGTTACGCCGACCTTTCCACGGGGGACCGTACTCTTGGCTTGCAGCGTCTGTGGCTCCATCTCGCATGTGACTGTCGATTGTCGGCAGGCTCCGCGGGGTGCTGTGCCCTGGCGCGGCGGCGGTGACGACCACGACACCAATCTGTCACTGAAGCAGCCGGCGGCGGGTCACACCCACGACGCGCCCGACCCGCTCATCGGCTCGCAGGTCGGCAGCTACCGCATCCTCCGCCTGCTCGGCACCGGCGGCATGGGGTCGGTGTACCTGGGCGAGCACTCGGGCATCGGCAGCCGGGTGGCCATCAAGTTCCTCCACGAGCACCTCGCCACCAACCCCGACCTGGTGCAGCGCTTCTACGCCGAGGCCCGCGCGGTCAACGTCATCGGGCACGCCAACATCGTCAGCATCTTCGACATGAACGTGCTGCCGCCCAACCGCTACTACCTGGTGATGGAGTACCTCGAGGGGCAGTCCCTCGACGAGCCCATCAAGCAGGGCCCGATGCCGATGGCGCGGGCGGTGCCTATCCTCTCGCAGATCTGCGACGCGCTCGACGAAGCCCACGCCCAGGGCGTGGTGCACCGAGACCTGAAGCCCGAGAACGTGATGTTGCTGCGGCGCGGCCGGCAGAGCGACTCCGTCAAGCTGCTCGACTTCGGCATCGCCAAGCTGCACGTCAACGTCGCCGGGCGACGCACCGCCACCGGGGTCATCATCGGCACGCCCGACTACATGGCGCCGGAGCAGGCCGGCGGCGAGAACGTCGATGGCCGCTGCGACCAGTACTCGCTGGGCATCATCGCCTACGAGCTGGCCACCGGAAAGACGCCCTTCGCGGGCATGCCCATCACCGCCATGCTGGTGGCGCACCTCACGCAAGAGGCGCGGCCGCCGCACCTGGTGAACCCCGAGGTGCCCGAAGCGCTGTCCATGGCCATCATGAAGGCCATCGCCAAGAAGCCTGAAGCGCGCTTCGCGAGCTGCGGTGACTTCGCCGCTGCCCTGGAGCAGGCGGTGCAACGCCCGGCGCTCCAGAAGCGCGCCTCGAGCGAGCTGCCCTCGGCGGGACCCGACGGAGGAGGTGGACGAGCCACCCCGACGCCGCCGGGCGAGCCCGATGGAAAACCCACGCCCGCGCTCGGCGCGCCCCTCGGCACCACGCCGCCGCCTCCGCACGTGGCCGCCGCGCCGCCGCGCTTCGTCACCCGCTTCGAGGTCGAGGTGAAGTTCGAGAACGGCCAGGTGGCGCAGCTCGCCTGCACCGACCTCTCCCGCGCGGGCTGCTTCCTCGTCAGCGACGAGCTGCCCCGGGTGTTCTCGCGCGTGAACATCAGCTTCCCCTCGGTGGGGGCGCTGTCCGCCGACGTGGTGCGCCACGTGAGCGCGGAGCAGGCCCAGGCGTGGAACATGCCCCGGGGCTTCGGGGTGCAGTTCCAGTCGGTCCGCACCGAGCAGCGGGAGGGCCTCGACAAGCTGACGCGCGGGCTGCCGGTGGCGCCTTCGGCGCCGAAGCCCCAGGTGTCCCTGGCCGATGATCCCATCGCCGAGCGCTCCCTCGGAGAGCTGCGCAAGCGCATTCAGGGCGACCACTACGTGGTGCTGTCGCTCGCCAACGACGCCGCGGTGCCTGCGGTGCGCGCCCGGGGCAGAGATCTCGACCGCCAACTCCAGGAGCTCAAGCGACGCCCGCTCTCCGACGGCCAGCTCAAGCAGGTCGACGCGGCGCTCCAGCGGGTGCAGGAGGCGGTGCTGGTGCTGGGGACGGTCCAGAAGCGCGCGGAGTTCGATGGCCTGCGCTTCAACTGGCGCGGCGTCGGGATGTGCCTCGCCGCCGGCCTCCGTGTTCCGGAGCTCGACGAGCCTCGCAAGCGCTTCCTCGCCGCCAACCCCGGCACCGAGGCGCGCGTGCAGCTCCACCTGCTCTCCGCCGACGGCTTCGAGAAGAGCGGCGCCTTCCAGGACGCCCTCCGCTCCGTCGAACACCTGCTGAACATCGACCCGCTCAACTGGGAGCTGCACAACCGCCGCAAGGCGTTGATGCGCCGGATGACCAGCGGCAGCGGCACCTTCCCGCACGGTCGCTGACGGCGTCCATCGCGAGCGACTCCCGTCTCTCGTGCTGACCCCGTCGACAGGCCCAAGCCACTGAAATGACTTAAAAAGGAGGCTGGCGTGGGCCGTGAAGTCAACCGGCCCATGCCCACCACGAGCCGCCGGCCGTCGATGACCGAGAGCCTCACCGTGCCCGCCCGGCCTCCGCGGGCCACCGGCACCTTCACCCGGGTCACCCTCACGCCCCTGCAGAAGCTGACGCGCGCGCACCTCGCCGCCCAGACGCGCCCCGAAGCGCTCGCCGCCCTGCAGGCCTCCAGCTCCCGCGTGGCGCAGAAGGCGGGCGCGATGCTCAAGACGTCCCTGCTGGTGCAGGGTCGCCTGCTGCCTTCGACGCTGCAGCCGCTCACCCACCTCGCCGCGCGGGGCCTCTACGTGGCCCTCGACTTCGACGGAGAGGCGACGGGGCTGCTCGAGCTCGACCTGCTGGCGGCGGGCACGGTGTTGCACCACCTCTCGGGAGCGAAGGAGCAGGTGGGGCCCCCGCAGCGCCTCACCCCGGTCGAAGAGGCCGCCCTGGGCTGGGTGCTGCTCTCCGCGCTGGCCGAGGCCCGGGCCGACGCCGCGCTCGGAGCCTTTACGCCCCGCCTCATCGCCGTCACGCTCGACCGCGCCGCGGCCCTCGCGCACCTCGAAGGCCATCGCCGGCACCTCGTCACCCAGCTCGAGCTCCAGCTCGGAGACACGCGCGCGCAGGGCAGGCTGATGGTCCCCGCGCTGTGGCTGCAGGCAAAGCTCAACGCGCTCCCCGAAGAGGCGCCGCCCGCGCTGCTGCCCCAGGTCGGCGACGCGCGCATGCCGGTGCAGGTGCGCGCCGGCCGGTCCATCATTCCCCGCAGCGAGGCCGCCGCGCTGAGCCGCGGCGACACCCTGCTCATCGGCGACCTCGCCCTCGAACACGGCGCGCTGCGCGGCGGCGCTCGCCTGGTCGGCCCGAGCTTCGAGCTCCGCGGCTCGCTGGTCGAAGCAGGCCTCTCCATCATCACCCACCCACTCACCGAGGAGTCCACCATGTCGTCCAACGAACAGAGCATCGCCGTCGAAGTCGAAATCGAGCTCCAGCGCCTGCGGTTGCCGCTCCACCAGCTGGGCGCCATCAAGCCGGGCGCGGTGGTGCCGCTCCACATCAACGCCGCGCAACACGTGGTGGTGCGCATCGGCGACAAGGCGGTGGCGAAGGCCGAGCTGGTGGACATCGAAGGCGAAGTCGGCGCGCGCATCGTCGCGATGCTCTGAGGTCCGCCATGACGCTCACCGTCCGCCACAAACTCTTCGCCATCGCCGGGCTCACCGCGCTGCTGCCGGCGGTGGCCGCGCTCCAGGGCGCCAGCGCCGCCACCATCGCACGCGCCCTGTTGGCGCTCGCTGCCCTCGGCGGCCTCGTCTGGTGGGTGCTCCGCGCCCGCCAGGGCCCTGGCGCCTTCAAGCTCGCGCCGCGCCTCAAGGTGGTGAGTCGGGTGGGGCTGTCGCCGCGCTCCGGCCTGACGCTGGTGGAGGTCGACGGCCGCCCCTGGCTGGTCGTCCACGGCGACGGCTTCGTTCGCCTGCGCCCCACCCGGCAACCACGGCCCGTCGCGCCCACCCTCAAGCTCGTCGCGAAGGAGGGGCCGTGACCCTGTACCCGATGCTCCTCGGCGCCATGAAGGTCGACCTCACGCAGGACGGCCTCGCCAGCAACCAGCTGCAGATGATGGGGCTGCTCGCCGCGATGGCGCTGGTGCCCTTCGCGGTGATGATGCTCACCAGCTTCTCCAAAATCGTGGTGGTGCTGTCCATCGTGCGCTCGGCGCTCGGGACCCAGCAGGCGCCGCCCACCACGGTGCTGACCGGCCTCGCCGCGGTGCTGTCCTGCACGGTGATGGCGCCCACCTTCGAGAAGATGTGGACCGCCGGGCGCGCCGAGTACGCCAACGCGGGAGAGCTCTCGATGATGATCTCCCGCTCCGCGGTGGTGCTCCAGCCGCTCACCGACTTCCTGGTGCGTCACGGGAGCGCCGAGGAGCGCGCCCGCTTCGTGGACATGGCCCGCGAGCTGCGGCCTCCAGAGGAGCACGAGGCGGTGAGCGAGCAGGACCTCTCGGTCATCGTGCCGGCCTTCGTCATCACCGAGCTCAAGGAGGCGTTCATCATCGGGTTCCTCATCTTCCTCCCCTTCCTGGTGCTCGACATGCTCATCGCCAACGTGCTCCTCGCGCTGGGGATGCAGACGCTCTCACCCAGCCAGGTGAGCCTGCCCTTCAAGATCCTGCTGTTCGTCGCCGTCGACGGCTGGGCGTTGCTCTCTCGCGGCCTCATCCTCGGGTACCGCTGATGGACACCTCCCTGCTCCTCGGCCTCGCCCGCGAAGCGCTGCTGTTGATGGTGCTCGCCTCGCTACCCCCCATCGGCGCCTCGCTGCTGGTGGGCTTCATGATGTCGCTGCTGCAGGCCACCACCCAGCTCCAGGAGTCCACCCTCACGGTGGTGCCGAAGCTGTGCGCCGCGGTGCTCTCGCTGGTCATCGCCGGCCCGTGGATAGGCGCGCAGCTCTCGCGCTTCACCACCCAGTTGATGATGACGCTCCCACAGGTCGCGTCATGAACGGCGCGGCGCTGCAGCTCGCCATCGACGCGCTGCAACCGCACGTGCTGGCTGTGGCGCTCATCGCCTCACGCCTGGTGCCGGTGGCCTTCCTCTGCCCGCTCTTCGGAGGCAGTCACGCCCCGATGCACGTGAAGCTGGGGGTGGTGCTGGCGCTCGCGTCGTTCCTCCACAGCGCTGGCGGCATCGACGCGCCGCCCGGGTTGAACGACACCTGGACGCTGGGCGGACTCGCCGCGCAGGAGGTGCTCTTCGGCGCCGCGCTGGGGCTCGTCGCGTCGCTCCCCTTCGATGCGGCGCGCATGGGCGGCCGCTTCATCGACCTCTTCCGTGGCTCGTCGGCGGAAGCCGCGTTGCCGATGACCGGCTCGAAGGAGGCCGCCAGCGGCGACCTGCTGTACCACCTGCTGCTGGCGCTCGGCTCGGCGGGCCTGCTGCTCCCGCTCCTGCTGGCGTCCCTGGCCAAGAGCTACCTCCTGGTGACGCCGGGCAGCTTCGCGCACACACCGGACGTCGCCCTCTATGTCGCCGGGCTGGTGGGCACCGCGTTCTCCACCGGCCTCGCGCTGGGTGCGCCGGTAGCGGCGCTGCAGCTCGCCGTCGATGCGTGCCTGGGCCTCACCTCGCGGGCTGCGCCCAGCATGAACCTGCAGGAGACCGGCGCCCCGCTGCGCATCCTGGGCGGTGGCGCGGTGCTCTGGCTCTCCGTCGGCCTCATCGCGTCACGGCTGCAGGACTTCGCCCTCGACGGTACCGCTCACCTGCTCGACCTCTCGAAGTTGGGCTGGGTGCCGTAAGCGGAGCGACGGCGCCCGACGCCAGCGGCTCCCCACGCCACGAGCGCCAGCCACCACACGCCTGGCGCCGTCGCGCACCCGCCCGTCGCACCGCCATCTGTCGTGCCGCTGCCGCCGCCCGTCGCCCCGCTGCCGCCACCCGTCACACCGCTGCCCCCACCCGTCACACCGCTGCCGCCACCCGTCGCCCCGCT
>CALNBU010000054.1 GCA_937875615.1 uncultured Archangium sp. | reverse complement strand
CGACCGCGAGTTCCCAGTCGTCGGGCAACTTGGTGCCCTGGGCACTGAAGAACTTGATGCCGTTGTCCGCGAAGGGGTTGTGGCTGGCGGAGATGACCGCCCCCGCATCGGCGCGCATGGAGCTGGTGAGGTGCGCCACCGCGGGCGTCGGCATGGGACCGACGAAGAGCACGTCGACGCCCATCGACATGATGCCCGAGGAGAGCGCCTGCTCCAGCATGTAGCAGGACAGCCGGGTGTCCTTGCCGATGATGACGCGGTGGCGGTGATCTCCGTTGCGGATGAGGTACGCCAGCGCGCGCCCCAGCTGCATGGCGATCTCCGCCGTCATCGGAAACACGTTGGCCACGCCGCGGACGCCGTCGGTGCCGAACAACCTGGGGTGCTTGGTCTCAGCCATGACCGACGGCGTTTAGGTGAAGCGCGCGCCGCCGTCACGCGCGAGACGAATCGCGTCGGCCACCGCCAGCGCCTCGCGCGTCTCCGCGACGTCGTGGACCCGCACCAGATCGACCGCCCCCTGCGCCGCGAGCAACGCCGCCGCGGCTGCGCTCGCCACCGTCCGCGCCTCGGGCGGTCGCCCACCGAGCAGCTCCCCCAGGAAGCGCTTGCGGCTGACGCCCCACAACACCCGCGCGCCCAGCAGGCGGAGATCCCCGGCGCGGTGCAAGAGGAAGAGATTGTGCGCCGACGTCTTCCCGAAGCCGACGCCGGGATCCACCCACAGCCGGCCGCGCGGCACCCCCCGCGACTCCGCGTGCAACAGCGTCGTCTCCAGCGCGTCGAGCACCTCGGCCATCACGTCGTCGTAGCGGGGCGCGGCCTGCATCGTCTTCGGCTCACCCTGCATGTGCATGAGGCAGGCCTCGACGCCGCTCTCCGCCACCACCTCCAGCATCGCCTCGTCGCGCAGCCCGGAGATGTCGTTGACGAGCCGGGCCCCCGCCTCCACCGCGCGCCGGGCCACGCCGGGCTTCCGGGTGTCGATCGACAACGGCACGCCCACCTCTCGCAACCCCTCCAGCACCGGCAGGACGCGGCGCAGCTCCTCCGCCTCGCTCACCTCGTCGGCCCCCGGGCGCGTGGACTCGCCGCCGATGTCCAACATGTCGGCCCCGGCGTCGACCAGCGCGCGGCCATGCGCCACCGCCGCCGCGGCGGCGCCATACTTCCCGCCATCGCTGAAGGAGTCAGGGGTGACGTTGACGATGCCCATCACCCGGGTGCGCCCGGTCGGAGAGGCACAGCCCTGCAAGCGCATCAGCGCGGTGCGCAGCGGGCCCACTGCCTGCGCCACCACTGCCGGCGTCCAGCGGATGAGCGCGGCGTCACCTTCTCCGGCGAGCCACGCTGGACCCACCAACCCCATCAACGCCGAGCGCGCCGAGGCATCGAGCCCCGTCACCAGCACCAGCGCCTCGTCGGGATACACTGACGCCCCGGCCGACAGCCCGAGGCGCGTCGACAACGGCGACGGCCCGGAGGCGGGCCGCAGCCACCGCGCCCAGATCACGCCGTGCCCGGCTCGGCCTTCGGAGGCAACCCATCGAGGGCGTCGAGGATGCGCTTGTCCTTCTTCTTGTCGTCCTTCGGCGGCGCGGTGGTCAGCCGGGGAGCCGGCTTCTCGCGGGTGAGCGACTGCCCGGCGATGAGCAGGTCGAGGTCGTGCGCGTCGATGGTCTCATACTCCACCAGCGCTTCGCCGATGCGCTTGAGCGTCTCGATGTTCTCGTTGAGCAGCTTCTTCGCGCGCTCGTAGGAGCCCATCACGATGCCCCGCACCTCCGCGTCGATCTGCCGCGCGGTGTCCTCGGAGTAGTCGGGGCGCGCGCCGAGATCGCGGCCCAGGAACACCTCTCCGTCGCGGGCGCCGAAGGTCAACGGCCCCAGCTTCTCGCTCATGCCCCAGCGGGTCACCATGGCGCGCGCCAGGTTGGTCACGCGCTCGATGTCGTTGGAGGCGCCGGCCGAAAGCTCTCCGAACACGAGCTCTTCGGCGATGCGACCGCCGAGCATCATGCAGAGATCATCCATCAGCTTCTTCTTGTAATAGTTGAGCTGATCTTCGACCGGGAGCGACCAGGTGAGCCCCAACGCCTGTCCGCGGGGGATGATGGTGACCTTGTGCACCGGGTCACAGCCCGGGAGCAGCTTGCCCACCAGCGCGTGACCGGCCTCGTGCATGGCCGTGTTCTTCTTCTCCTGATCGCTCATGATCATCGAGCGGCGCTCTGGCCCCATGACGACCTTGTCGCGGGCCTGGTCGAAGTCGTGCCGGGTGACGCGCTCTCGATTGCCCCGCGCGGCGTACAGCGCGGCCTCGTTGACCAGGTTCTCGAGATCGGCGCCGGTCATGCCCGGCGAGCCCCGCGCCAGCACGTCGAGGTCGACGTCGTCCGCCAACGGCACGCGGCGGGTGTGCACCTTCAGGATTCCCAGGCGGCCCTTCAGATCGGGCCTCGGCACCACGATGCGACGATCGAAGCGACCGGGCCGCTGCAGGGCGGGATCGAGCACGTCGGGCCGGTTGGTGGCCGCCATGATGATCACGCCCTCGTTCGACTCGAAGCCGTCCATCTCCACCAGGAGCTGGTTGAGGGTCTGCTCACGCTCGTCGTGACCGCCGCCCAGCCCCGCGCCGCGGTGGCGCCCCACCGCGTCGATCTCATCGATGAAGATGATGCACGGCGCGTTCTTCTTGCCCTGCTCGAAGAGATCCCTCACGCGGCTGGCGCCGACGCCCACGAACATCTCCACGAAGTCAGAGCCGGAGATGCTGAAGAAGGGGACGCCCGCCTCGCCCGCCACGGCCTTGGCCAGCAGCGTCTTGCCGGTGCCGGGGGAGCCCATCATCAGCACCCCCTTGGGGATGCGCCCGCCGAGCTTGGTGAACTTCTTGGGGTCCTTGAGGAACGAGATGATCTCCTCGAGCTCCTCCTTGCACTCCTCGATGCCCGCCACGTCGGCGAAGGTGATCTTGTTGTGGCTCTCGGACAGCAGCTTGGCCTTCGACTTCCCGAAGGTCATCGCCTTGCCGCCGCTCCCCTGGAGCTGCCGCATGAAGAAGATGAAGAAGAGGAAGAGGAAGACGATGGGGAGCCACTGCACGAAGATGCTCATCAACAGCGAGCTCTCTTCGGGCTTGTCGAAGGACACGTTGACGTTCGCGTCCTGCAGGTTCTTGATGATCGCCGAGTCGGGCGTGGGACCGGTGGTGAGGAAGCGCTCGTTCGTGTCGGCGGTCGAGCCGGTGTACGAGTTCCCCTTGATGGTCACCGAGGTGATCTTCTTCTCGGCCACCGACTTCTGGAAGTCGGAGTACGTGAGCGTCTTGATGGGGTCCGTCTTGCCCGAGAACATCTGGTAGAAGACCACGAACAGGACGATCAGGATCACCCAGAGGCCGATGGTCTTGTAGCTGTTCCGCATACCGCCCCTTCTAACGCAGGAAATCGCGCTGCGCCCGCGCCAATGCTCATGAAGTTGCATGAAGGCGGGGAGGAGCCACCAGAACCCTCCCCCGCCCGTCGGCGCAGGCCAGCAGCCGATCGCCCGGCAACGTGGCCACGCCACCGAGGCGCACCGCCCGCAGGCAGTCGTCGATCAGCTCCGCGCCGAGCGCCACCTCGTGCGTCGCCAGCCACAGC
>CALNBU010000053.1 GCA_937875615.1 uncultured Archangium sp. | reverse complement strand
CAGGCGGGCGACGTCATCGTCAGCTTCAACGGCTGTCGATCATGATCGACGCGATGCACCACGCGACCGACGTCCTCGCCTCGAGCCAGCACCACGCCGTCCTCCTCTACGGTGACGCGCTCGAACACGAGCAACTCGCCCTCGGCAAGCACCCGCACCTCGTACACCTCCACTCGCTTCGTCATCGCCATCGTCAGCTCCTGGTGTCGAAAGAGATGTTGACCGAAATGCCCTGCCACCAACTGGCGTTGTCGGCCACCCACACCCGCAGGACGCCGGTGGAGGCCACCACCTCGAGGTGCGCCCCCTGATTCCACCCTTCTGTGATGAAGTTCTTGTTCATCGGAGGGCGGTAGCCGCTGGGCAACTGGGCAATGTCGACGGGGAGGCTGCCGGGCGAAGAGGCCTTCGACAGACGTCCACGCAGATGGACGATGCCGCAGGAGTCGCGGAAGAAGGCCGGGCTGCCGGCGTAGGCACCAAAGCTGTTAAGGTAGGGCAGCGTCGTCCATGCCTCCTGGACAATGTCCGTCCGCGTCGCGCCGACGGTGAGTCTCGGACTGCCCGCGCCGTGGCGCACGTCGAAGGTGCGGCTGGCGCCGACGTTGGCGGAGAGGTTGCCGTCAAAGTCCCCTCTGAGTCCGGCCACGTTGGTGCCCAACGGGTTGCGCCACAACAGCCACGCCTGCCCGCTGAGGTGCGTGTTGTGGATGCGCACTCCAGCAACCGCCGTCGCCAGCGCAGCGTCGGAGGCGTTGACTCGCACCTCCTTGGGGCCGAAGCCCAGCACCTGGTCTCCGGTCGACACCGCGCCGGGCGTGTTGAGGGCTGCCGGCTGCAGCCGCAATTGTTGCCCGGACAGCGTCATCCCGTTGGCGTTGGGGGTGCCGCCAACCGTCGTCACTGACACTGGCTGGTGCGCCAGCGCCACCGCGGTGTCGTGGTCCTGCTTGTCCGCGGCCGACATGAGGCCCGGGAAGTCCGTGGTGGCCTCCTGGAGCTCGAGGCCCTGCCCCGTCAAAGTCGCCCCGTAGTCATTCGGAGAGGCAGTCTCGCCCACCTTCCTCAACCAAACAGGCTCATGCACCAGAGCCTTGTCGGCAGCCGACATGGCCCCGGCGTCGTCGATGGTGGCCAGCCCGAGGGAGAGGGCCTGCCCGACGAGGCCGAGGCCGTTGGCCTCGTCGAGCGTCACCGCATCATGGGCCTGCGCCTCGAGGGCAGCGAGGCGCAGGCCGAGTTCGACTCGCACTACCGCAGGGCGTCGCTGCGACTCAAACTCGAGCTGGCGGATGCGCCTCTCGAGGTCCTGAACCACGCGCTTGAGGTGCGCCTCACTCAAGGGCCGCCCACCTCTCGGCCAACTCCTTCACGCCGTCCCGTCCGAGCATGCCGACGTCTACGCGCGCCGTCGCTTGCACTCGCCCCTTGTCGTCGTCCGACAACGCATCGAAGGCCTGTGCGTGCCTGCGCGCGTCTCGCGCCAGCCACGCCTGCGCCCAGTCGCGACGGCAGCGCGACTCAAACGCCGTGGGCGTCATAGCTCGACCACCGAGAACCAACTGAGGTGCAGCGTCGTAGGCGGCTCCGAGATGTTTCCCGCGGCGCCGCGCCCGTCGTGCTCATCATCATTCGACACCTCCAGCATCACCAGCAGCGACTGCCCGGCGACAAGCGGCACCGCCACCGACGCCGCGCTGAATGACTTGGTGGTGCCGCCCGAGGGGCTCCCAAAGAAGTGGTGCAAGTCGTCGCCATCATCCCGTACGACGATGACGAGGGAGATGTCGTCGACGAAGTCGTTAGGGATTACCTGCGCCGTCACCTGGTACCAACCGGTGCGCGGCGCCGTGTACACGCCCGAAGCGACGGCGCCGACGTCACCCTCCACCACATCCCACTCGATGACGGTGGGCGTCTCATTCGGCACGATGAAGCTGTCCGACAGCGTGCACAGCACCCGCGACTTGCCCGTGCCCAGCAGCGCCTCCACACCCGTGAAGTGCTCCGCCGACATGAAGCCTGCGGCCTCGTCCGTGGCCAGCGCGTGCAGCGCACCGCCGGGCAACTCGCCGTGCGAGTGGGCGTGGTCCACCCGCGCCGCCTTGTCGACGCTGCCCGGCAGGTTGGAGCCAGCGGTGACGGACTGCGGCGCCGTCGCATCGAGGGTGACGGCCACCGCGTCTTCGCTGACTGTCGTGCCGGCGCCGGCACCGACGTTGAGGCGCGGCGTCGGGCCGGACAAGTCGAATACCAGCCCGTCACCGGCGATGAAGGGCTCTCCGCCCCCTCCACTGCCGCCCACCAGCGTCTCCAGCCGGGCGACGCGGCGCTCGAGCTGTTGCTCCACCATGGCGCGCCTGTCGAAGCTGCGCGTGTGCGCCTCCGGGCTGAAGGGCCCGCCCTCGCGGAAGTCCACCGGCTGTGTGATGGGCAGGCTGCGCTCGAGGGTGACGACGGCGGTGGCGCTGGGGGTGTTGCCCGCCCGGAAGACGACGCGCGGGTTTGGCGACGGCATGGGCGTCACCACGTCGTAGTGCACGCCCAACGTCTTCAGCGCACCGTCGACGCGCACGCGGAGGTGCGTCGCCTCCAGCACGGGGAAGCCGGGCGAGAATTCGTTGCTGCTGCCGTCGCCCAGCAGCGACACCGTGGAGACTTCAGTGAGTACCGCCATGGCGCACAGCTTCGCCCAGGCGTCGGACAGCTTCCCTCAACCCGGTGTAGTCGAGGCGGGCTACTGGCGCTCTTCGCCCTCGATGGCGTCGCCGATGGCCTGCAGCACGTTCCACGGCTGCTGCGGCTGCCTGCCGTACGCGACGTCGCTGGCCGCGTCGAAGGGGTTGCGCCACTCATTCTCGCCTTCCACCCACCGCCACACCGGCGTCAACTCGCGCATGGGCTGCACGGTGGGCTGGCCGGCGACGGGGCCGGCGACGCCCAGGAGGGCCTTCAGCCGCGCCTCGCTGACGACGTCTCCTTCCGTCTCCAACAGCTTGGCCACTGAGTCATAGATGCGCGAGACGGCGCCGAAGAGGGAGTTGTCGCGACCCATAGCCCGATGCCCGCGTAAGTCGGCCGACAGCTTCTCGCCGATGACATTCATGCCGGGTACCACCTGCATCAAACCCTCCAGCACCATCTTCCGCAGCAGCCACTCTTCGATGGGCTCGTCCTTCTCCGGCCCCTGCCCGCGCACGATGGGGCCCAGCAACCAGTAGCCCACCGTCATTCCAGCCACAGCGCCAGCCACCTGTGCGGCGCGCTCCGTGTCGCCCTGCCGCAACTCGGAGACAAAGCGCCCCGCCATTTGGCGGTAGTTGTTGTAGGCGTGGTTGAAGAAGCTGAAGAACATCAGCATGGCGCCGATGGCCCCCTTGTTGCGCATGAGGGCCGACAAGTCGGCGATGTCTCGACTCACCAGCACCTGGCGGACGACTCCCTCGGCGTACTCGACGGCGGCTGCGTCCTCCATTCCGTCAGCCAGCGCCTGCCGGTACGCGCCCAGCCAGACGGGCGTGCCGGTGCCTACTTCAACCCACTCCTGAAACACGAAGGCGTGCGCGCGGAAGAAGCCCAGCGGCCCCGTGCCGAAGAGGCGGCCCACCGGCCCCAGCGACAGCTTCGACACCTGTTCAACGAAGAAGCGCTTCGTCGACTCGCGCCGGCTGCGCATCTCTCCCGACTTCGACAACACAAAGGCGCGGCCGCGCGCGGGGTTCTCCGCCAACTCTGCCATGGCGGCGGTGAGGCTCGCGCGCTTCAACTCGCCCGCCGTCACTGCGGCAGTCAGGTTTGACGAGGCGTCCTCACCCGCGTTGCGCAGGCTGTAGCCCAGCACCGCGATGGAGAGGTTGCTGCGCAACTGTGAGTACAGCGAGCTCCACCACCGCACGCCGTCGTTGCCGCTGGCCCCGCGCTGCGTCGCCACGTCGCGCAGCCACACCTCAAACTGCTCCGCGCGGCCGCTGCCCAGCCGCCGGCGCATCACCTTCCGCACCTCCGGCCGCAGCAGCAGCGTGCCCACCGACTTCACCGCGCGGCGGTACGCCACGTCGTGGATGACCTGGTGGAAGTGCCGCGTGATGGAGGATGGCGACAGCGAGATGACGTCGCTGAAGCCCTCCGCGCGCGACTTCAGGTGTCCGTGCGACGTGCCCGGCCGCGTGTACGAGGTGGAGGCCAGGTCGGCCAGCGACTGCACGCGGCCCGCCTCGGACACCTCCCTGTCGTAGACGGCCGGGAAGTAGCCGCCGCGCATGGTGCCGTGGGGCGTGTCGAAGGGCACGGCCGGAATCTCCTGTGGGCGCACGCCGGAGTCGGCCTCCTCGAGGTCGAAGGCCAGCGGCTTCAACTTCTCCGACGCATCCCACACGCCCTGCACCCAGTCGTACTCCTCCTTCGTGATGCCCACCACCTCGGCCGCGTGGCGAATCTGCGCCTCGGTGATGTTGCGGCCCTCGGTGACGCGCTGGAGGTTGGAGGCGTTGCCGCTGTTCAGCAGCAGCATGAGAATCTCCCAGCGACGCTGGGGCACCCTCTCGTCGATGTGCGTGGGGAAGAGGCCGGGCGGAAGCATCTCGTCCCAGCGTTCCTGTGTCTCTTCGGGGATGTTGTCCCACGCGTCGACGAGGGGCTTCAGCACCTCGTGCGCCAGGTCGTGCGCGCGCGCCTTCGCGTGTTGAATGGGCTGGATGATGAGGCGGTACCAGGACGACTTGACGAAGGCCCCCATGTCATCGTCGCCGGCCAGCATGCGCGCCATGGTCTCCGTCTTCAGCATGCTGCCGTCGAAGGCACTCCACCCGCGCCCGAAGCCCTGCGCGTAGGTGGCCGCCTCCGGCGTGGGCTCTCCCGGCCTCTCCGGCAGCGCCGTCTCCGCTTCCGCCACCAACTCCGTCACGGCCAACTCGAGCTCGATGAGGCGCTGGCCGTCGCGCACCTTCGTCCGGTTGCGCACGGCGGCGTTGATATTCTTCAGCGCCGCGTGCAGGTGCCGCGCGTCCTCGACGTTGAGGACGCGCCAGTCCCCCTCCGCGGCGGGCCCGAAGTCGAGGCGGTCCAGCAGCCTCTCCCTGTCGAAGCCCACGGTGTCAGAGTTTTCCGCCATGAGGCCCTCGACGCGCAGCAGCAGCGCCGGCAGCGCCTCGCGCGCACCGGGCGCCTCGTCGGCCAGCCCGAAGGCAGCCATGAGGGCGTTGGCCGCGTCGCGGTACTCCGGCGACGCCTTGCCCATGCGCCTCTGCGAGGGCGGCTGCAACAGCCGCGCAGCCAGCGTCTGCATGGCCTCCACCTCGCGCTTCGCCTCCGTCAGCGCCTCGAAGAGGTACATGTTGAGTACCTGCTTCTGCTTCCACACGGCGGCCGTCGCGAAGTCCCCGCGCTGCGCCGCCCTCAACGCCTGCACGGAAGCACGCCTCTCTGCCGCCAGTGCGCCGGGGATGCCCAGCTTCCCGGCCGGCGTGCCGTTGGCCAGCAACTGCGCCACGTGCTTCAGCACGGCCGGGGGCGGAGGCGACGGCACTGTAGCGGCCGCCTCGCCGCGCAACTGCTTGCGCTGCTGGGCCGTCAGCGCCGCCCACTCGCGCAGCGCCCACTCCTTCGTGAGGTTGCCGTGCAGCCCGCGCTGCACCTCCTCGCGCAGGCGCTGCCTCTCATCGAGTACGCCGGGGTACTCCTCCACCATGCGCACGTCGGCGCGCGCCTCCACGAAGTCGGCCTTGTCCGGCAGCGAGGCCACCGCCTCGACGAGGCTGCGCCCGTCGCCGAAGCCCAGGGCGTTGCCCTCGAGGGAGGCCAAGTCATCCGGGTGCAGCCCGTCAGCCGCGAGGCGAAACTTCTTCCCGGCCTCCACGCCCACCCACGCCTCCACCGCGCCGCGGTGCAGCGCCTGGTTGAGGCCCAGCCAGCCGTCGACTTCCTTGCCCTGCAGCAGCAGCTGCACCTTCCGCGCGGGCAGCGCCTCGTACTCCTCGCCGGCCTCGCGCTTGAAGCGCGCGTGCGTCTCCTTCCACCACGTCTCCGTCTCGCGCAGCTTGTCTCGCGTGACGGCCAAGTCGGCCTGCGCCCGCGCAGCGCTGACGGCCTCGGCCAACTCGTCGAGGTGCTGTTGGTAGCCGGCGGCGTCGAGGCCCAGCACGCTGCGCGGCAACGCCTGCAACCCCATGGCGCGCACGTTGGCGTCAATTTCCGCGTCGGTGGCCAGCAGCCTGTCAAAGACGCCGCGGATGTCCGGCGTCACCCGTCCCAACGCCGACAAGTCGCGGTAGATGTCCCCCAGCCACAGCCGGAAGCGCTGGAAGCTGCCCGCCATGCCCTTCGCCGGCGGCTTCCCCTCGGCGAAGTACGCCTCGAAGGCCCGGGCCCACTTCTCATGGTGCGCCGTCTGGACGCCGTCGGCCGACTCGACGCCCAGCCACTTCAGGGCAATGTCGAAGTCGCGCTTCAGCGTGGTGGGCGCGTCGGCGCGCGCGGCGAGGCGGGCAAACACGTCGAGGAAGATGTGCGCCGACTCGTGGAGGAAGGTGCTGGCATCCTTCGCGTCGGTGAGGGCCACCCGGTAGAGAGTGTCACTGCCCTCGCGGACGACGTCCGTCCAACCGCGGGTGACGCCTCCGTCGCCCTCTTCCTTCAGCCGTTGCGGGGCCGGTGACTCTGCCTCGAAGAGGCCCGCACGGTCGAGGTGCATGAAGACGACGTCGGGCGTGCCGAGGGAGGCGGGCCAACCGTCAGGCGCAAACTCTGGATTCCACGCCTCGCGCCTGTCGAGGACGAAGCCGTGCGCGGCGTAGAGGGAAGGCAGGAAGCCGTCGATGTCGAAGCAGTCAAGCGTGGTGGCCCGCGTGCCTCCGGCCTGCACGGCCAGCTCCAACAGCCCCGCGCTGCGGCCGGGCACGGCGCTGAAGACGGAGACCAGGTCCACGCCGTCGGCCGTCGGCTTCAGCGCGAAGCCGGTGCTGCCGTCGTCAGAGACGAAGAGGCGCATGCCTGCGTACTCCTCGTCGGAGTACGCGAAGACGGCGGCGGCCGCGTCGTCTTCGGAATTCTCCTTGAAGCTGGTGATGGCTGCCCTGAAGTCGCCCGCGCCTTCGGGACTCAACTCGTTGAAGGCGACGGGCTGCCCGCCGAAGTGCTGCTGGAAAAGCGCCGAGGGGGTGAAGCGGGCTACAGCGTGTCGAAGCCCCTGTCCCTGCGCACCTCCAACAGCAACATCATCTCGACTGAAGGCAGTTGCTTGTCCTCCGCCCAGCGCGCGAAGGAAGCCTCGTACCTGCGCAAGTCTTCCAACGTGACGCGGGCCAAGCTGGACGCCCCCTTGTACCGGGGCGACGCCGCCTTCAGCACCTCGTCGAGTTGCTGCTGCGTCAGCCCCTTCACTTCCGCTGCCGTCATTTCCGCCAGTGACTTCATTCTCTCTCTTCCTCGACTCGAAGCGCCGGGCGCCCGGCGGGCTGTACCGCTGGAAGGCTGCGCCACGGCGCTGGTACTTCGGCGGCGGCGCCCGCTGGAGGGCTACTCCTCCGGCGTCTCCTCCCACAGCTTCCCGCTGCGGATGTCTGCGTACAGTTGCTCCGTCTGCGCCTTGAAGTCCGCCTTCTCCTGCTCCGTCTGCGGGCCTACCTTCACCTCCGGGAACTCCGCCAGCAGGTCCGCCAGGAGGTGCGATGGCAGGGCTCCGTCCGGCTCCCGAATCAAGTCCAGCCTCCTGTCGAACTCCGCTGACCGCGCCTCTGCGCTGCTCATCGCGCTTGGCTGCATTGAGGGCTCTGTCTGCTGCGCCATACGTCTCCCTTCCAATACCCGAGCGGAACCTGGGCTTGATGCGCTCCGCGCGCCCCTTGATCGGCGTGGGCACACCCACCTTACCCAACCTCTCCGTGAGGTTGTCCAGCCACGCCTGCAACTTTTCCGCGTCGTCGGCCTGGGCGGCAAACTCGTCCCCTGAGAGGTGCGCGAAGTCGAAGTCGCTGCCGTCCTCCCGCGCCGCCGTCTCCATGAAGGCCTTCAGCAGCGCGTCGCCCGTCTCTTTCCCGAAGGCCTCGTTGGCCGCCTTCAGCCCGCGCATGTCGAGGCTGGCCACGAAGGCCTTGCGCGGGATGGCGTCCCAGCCCGCCTTCGACAGCACGTCAGGCACCGCGCCGTCTTGGTAGACGGCCCTGAAGTACTCCTCGTCGGACATGCCGCTGACGAAGGCCTCCTGCCCCGGCGTCGTCGCCACCCTCAGCGCTTCCCTCTCCCCGCGCGCCTCCGCCTCCTCGCGCGACGCGCGCGCCGCCCGCCAGCCCCTCTCCCACTCCGCCAACTGCGTCATGTCAGCCAGCGACTGCGCCCTGTCGGCCGACAGCGTGCCCGCGCCCGACGCCCTCTCGTCATCCATGGCCGTGCCCATGGACTCGAGGGCCGCCTCCGCCGTCGGCCCCACGGCGCCGCGCACCTGCATGCCCTCTGGCAGCAGCCCGCGCACCAACTCCAGCGCGTTGGCTAACTCGGCGTCACCACCCCTGAAAATGAAGTTGGTGCCCTTCCGCGCGAAGCGGGCGTCGACGGCGGCCAGCGCCGGCGCAATGTGCGCCAGCAGCGCGTTGGCCGTGTCATGCCCGCCGGCCTCGTCGTCGTTGGTGGGCTTCACGTCGGCCAACGTCAGCGCCGCCACCGACGCCGCCGGCGACTCCTCCTGCAGCTTCTTCCACCCCGCCCAGGTGTACCCGCCGGACAAGTCGTCGACGAAGAGGCGCGCCGCCCGCTGCGCCGGCGTCAGGCCAACCAACTCGGCTGACAGCGCCCGCGAGGCCGACGCCTCCCGCGCCTCGGCGCGCAGCTGCTGCGCGCCGTCATCCACCACCACGCGCACGTCGCGGAATAACTCCTCGGCCTCCTGCCCGAAGCGCTGCGCCAGCGAGGTGAAGGCGCGCCGCAGCGGCTGCACCTGCGTGCGGGCCAACTCCTTGCTGCCGAGTACCGCTGCCAACTGCGACTCCACGTCGCGCAGCATGTCCAGCGTCCCGCTGGCGCCAGCCTCGCCGGCCGCGTCAGCCTCCACCGCCCGCTTCGCCCAGGCCTCAGTCTCGCGCTTCGCGTCCGCAAACTCGCGCGCCGTCACGGCGCCGGGCCCCACGGCGGTGTCCTCCGCCAGCTTCTGCGCCACCGGCCCCCAACTGCCGAGGTAGTCCGCGACGGGCACGCCCACCTTGCCGCCGACGGCCTCCGCCTTGTTGAGGCGGTGCGGGCCCTCGTCGCCCATGAGTTGCTTCGCGGCGGCCTCCGCTTCTTCCTCCGTCTGGTAGAGGCGCTTGAAGGCCTGCGCGTCGACGAAGACGTGCGTCACCGCGTCGCCCGACTCACCCGTCTTGCGGGCCACCTCGTCAGCCACCTCCTTCGCGTAGTCGGCCACGGCGGGGTTGCTGGCGGCCTCGGCGAGGGCCGTGCCCAGGGCCGCGCGGTGCTGCTGCCTCTCCTGAAAGAGGGCGCGCGTGCCGACGTTGAGACTCAGGCCGCCGAGGCTGAAGCCCCAGCCGCCCAGCAGGCCGCCGGCGAAATTCTCCTTCGCGGCCCGCGCGTCGAAGACGGGGCCCTCCTGCAGCTTGCCCTCCGCGAGGCTGCGCACGCCGTAGCTGGTGACGTCGTCGACGCCACCCTGCACCCCCTCCTCGACGGCCTCGCCGGCCCACGCCTTCGCGGCCTGCACGGCCATGGCGCGGAAGCCGGGGTTGGTGGCCAGCGCGGCGCGGATGGCTGAGAGGCTGCCCTCGGCGAGGCCTGCGCCGGCGGGCCCGGAGGCCTTCGCCAACTGGTTGAGTTGCACCAACTCCACGCCCGTCTTCGCTGCAGCCGCGAAGACGGCGCCGCCAATGGCTTCGGCCTCCGTCAGCGGCACGCCGGCGTCAGTCTTCGAGTGCAGTAACTGGCGGTAGCTGTCGCCGAATTCGAGGTTGAAGGTGGCCTGGGCGGCCGCCGCGCCACCGGCCCACTTCGCGGCCCACAGCCCGGCCTCCCCGGGGGAGACGGCCCTCATGACGAAGGCGCCCAGCGGCGTGCGCCTGGCCAGCGCGGTGCCTACGCCTACCGCGGCGCCGGCGACGCCAGCGGCGGTGCCGCCGGCCTTCATGACTTCCCAGGTGCTGCGCGACTGCGCCCAGGACTCCGTGAGGAGGCGCACGGCCTCCCCTTCGTCCAGCTTCAGCGGCGCGTCGCCTTCCTTCTCGCGGATGTCGTTGTCGAGGAGGGTGGTATCCTGCCCGCGCATGACGGCCAGCGCCCTGTCAGTCCAGAGGGTGTTGAGGCGCAGCGCCCTCTGGGCCTCGCGGCCGCGCTGGCCGGCCATCTCCAGCACGCTGCCTCGCGCGCGCATGGCGCGGGCCTGGGCGGAGTCGGCCTCCGTCGTCAGTTGGTACCTCTCGGCGTCCCTCTCTCGCTGGTACTCGCCCAGGGCCTCGTCGGAGAAGCGGCCGGTGGGTTGGGCTTCGCCGGTGCGCGGCGGCGTCTGGCCCTCGACGTCGCCCCACGTGGGGGCGCGGCCCTCCGCCTGGGCGCGGGCGAGCGCGCCCTCCAACTGCGCGCCCCGGCCCTCGCGGCGCAGGTTGGACTCGTCGAGCTCCGACAGGGGCAACTGCGCACGGGCGGCGCGCAGTTGGAGGTTCTCCGGCTGCGCGTCCGAGGCGCCCTCAACGGCCTCGGCCAGCGAGTTGATGGCCCAGTTGCCGAAGTCCAGCACCGTGTTGAGGGCCTTCAGCGCGACGTTGACTTCCCGGCTACTCGTCACCTCCCGCGCCCTCTCCGGGTGGTTGAGGATGAGGGCCGCGTGCAGCGGGTTGTCCTGAATCCACTGGCGCGGGTTGCCAGACGCCCTCGCGTAGGTGTCCAGCCACTGCGGGAGGTTGGCCTCCACCGTCAGCGTCGGCATGTTGAGGTACGTGGCCACCTTCGCGGCCTTCTGCTTGTCGGTGAGGCCGTCGAAGAGGCGGCCGTCGAAGCCCCCGCGAATCAACTCCTCCTCGTCGCTGCGGCGAGTCTCGCGCGCCTCAGGCGTCTCGCCGGGTGGCTCCGTGTACGGCTTCAGGTACTGGCGCTGGAAGCGGCCGTCTCGCTGGTGCAGGAGGCTGTTGGCCTCCCACTCCTCGAGGACTTCCTCCTCGGTGAAGTACTGCGTCTCC
>CALNBU010000052.1 GCA_937875615.1 uncultured Archangium sp. | reverse complement strand
CGCTGATCGAGGAGGACTTCCGCATCGTGCGCGTCGGGCCGCAGC
Organism: uncultured Archangium sp.; assembly: GCA_937875615.1. Lineage (GTDB taxonomy): Bacteria > Myxococcota > Myxococcia > Myxococcales > Myxococcaceae > Archangium_A. The sequence continues at coordinate 5,358 of CALNBU010000052.1, read as the reverse complement.
GGAAGGGCGGCAAGACCGGCGTGCGTCGCTTCATCGACGTGCGCGGTGGGCTGGTGTTGCCGGGGCTCATCCACAGCCACCTCCACGCCTGTCAGACCCTCTGTCGCAACCACGCCGATGGGCTGGAGTTGCTGGACTGGCTCCGCGAGCGCATCTGGCCCTTCGAGGCCGCGCACGACGCGCGGTCGCTGCGGGCCTCCGCGGACCTCACCTTCCTCGAGTGCGTGCGCAGCGGCGCCACCGCCATCCTCGACATGGGCACGGTGCATCACTACGACTCGGTGTTCGAGTCGGCGCGCGACTCCGGCATCCGTCTGGTGGGCGGCAAGTGCATGATGGACGCAGGGCAGGGCGTGCCGGTGGGGTTGCGCGAGACCACCCAGTCGTCGCTCGACGAATCGATTCGCCTCATCGACACCTGGCACGGCACGGAGAACGGTCGCCTGCGCTACGCGTTGGCGCCGCGCTTCGTGCTGTCCTGCACCGAGGCGTTGCTGCGCGAGGTGCAGGCCCTGGCCATGGAGCGGGGCGTGCGCATCCACACCCACGCCTCGGAGAACGCCACCGAGTGCGACGTGGTCCGCCAGAAGACGGGCCTCGACAACGTCTCGTACTTCCACCACCTCGGGCTGCTGGGCACGCACACCACGCTGGCGCACTGCGTGTGGCTCACCGCCGAGGAGCAGAAGCTGCTGCGCCAGACGCAGACCCGCGTCTCGCACTGCCCGGGCTCCAACTTCAAGCTGGCCTCCGGCGTGGCGAAGGTCCCGGAGTTGTTGCAGCAGGGCATCGCGGTGTCGCTCGGCGCCGACGGCGCGCCCTGCAACAACAACCTCGACATCTTCGTGGAGATGCGGCTCGCGGCGCTGGCGCACCTGCCTCGCACCGGCCCCACCGCGCTCTCGGCGATGCAGGTGCTGGAGATGGCCACCCTGAACGGCGCCAAGGCGCTCGGGCTCGAGGGTGAAGTGGGCGTGCTGCAGGAAGGGGCGAAGGCCGACGTCATCTCCGTCGACCTGTCGCAGGCCCACAGCACGCCGGTGTCGGGAGACCCGGTGGCCTCGCTGGTGTACTCGGGCCAGAGCCAGGACGTGCGCGACGTCATCGTCGACGGCCAGGTGCTGATGCGCGCGCGCCGGTTGCTGACCTTCGATGAGGCCGCGGTGCTGGAGGCGGCGCGCAGCCACTCCGCGCGGTTGATGGCCAGGCTGGACTGAGCTCCCGGGCCTACCCGCCCGGGCTCAACACCGCCTTGAGCAGCGTGGTGAGGTGCCGGGCGTAGCCCTCGACGTAGTCGGGCTCGCCCTCGGCCTGCGGCGTCAGCAGCCAGGGGTTCATCAGGGTGTGCCGCAGCAGGAAGAGCCCGTCGTCGTCGGCGGCCGAAAGGTCGAGCTGCAGCGACGCCTCCAGGCGCGCGCGGTCCCGGGCGCTCAGCTGCGCCAACGGCACGGTGGTGCAGGAGCCGAAGAAGGTGCGCAGCTGCACCGGCAGCTCCGGCTGCACCGCCATGGCCTCGTACAGCCGTCGCGTCAGCGCGTTCGCGTGGCGGAGGGAGGTGTTACCGCGGGGGTTGAGGGCCAGGCACACCAGGTTGCAGTCGGGCTCGAAGGGCAGCGCGAGCGCGACGGTGGGCGAGAGCTCCCGGGCCAGCGCGGTGAGGTGGTCGAAGAGCTTCTCGCAGGCGTGCACCGAGCGGGCGATGAGGCGGCCGAAGTGCGCGGCGTCGAGCGGCAGCACGCGGTGGTTGACGTAGCACCCGGCCGCGGCCGCGCCGGGGCGGCTCCCCTCGAGGCTGAAGCGCCCGGGTTTGCGGAAGCGCGCGTCGTCGTCTTCTTCGCCAGAGACGAAGACGTAGGCCGCGTCCTGCGCCAACAGGGGCACGGCGCGTCGGTCGCGAATCAGCACGGCGCCGCAGCCGAAGGGCACGAAGCCCAGCTTGTGCGCGTCGACGGTGATGGAGTCGGCGTCGGCCAGCGCCGCGGTGGCGCGGTACACGCGCTCGCTGGGGAAGTAGGCGAACTCGCCGGCGACCTCTTCGCGGGGCCGCAGCGCGCCGCGCTCGTCGCGGAAGAGGCTGGGGACATAGCCGCCCCACGCGGCGTCGACGTGGAGCCAGTAGTGCAGCGGTCGTCCGCGCAGCCGCGCCAGCTCGTCGATGGCGTCGAGGGTGCCGAACTCGGTGGTGCCGTAGACGCCCACCACCGCCAGCACCGGCAGCCGCGCCGCGGCCCGGTCTTCCAGCAGGCGCGCGAAGGCCTCGGGGTCGATGCGCCCGCCGCAGGTGGGGACCTCCACCAGCTGGTCCACGCCCAGGCCCAGCAGCTTCATGGCCTTCTTCCACGAATAGTGGGCGGTGGCGGGGGCCAGCACCGCCAGTCGGGTCACCAGCGGGTGCCGGACGGCGAAGGCGGCCAGGCCGACCTGCTCCACCCGCGCGGCCTCCACCGCGGCCCGGAAGTCCGGGGGCTGGGCCGCGACGAGCGCCAGCAGGTCGGCGCTCTCGGCGACGCTCAGGTTGAGCAGCTCGAAGTCCTCTCCGCGCAGCCGCGCGTCGGGCCAGCGGCCGAGGTGCTCGCAGGCGTCGCGCACCGCCAGCGGGTACAGCTTGAGGGTGCGCGCCAGCCACAGGGCCTCGTCGTTGGCGACGGTGCCACCGGAGGTGAGGTGCCCGAAGGCGCGCGGCGCGTGGGCGGGGTCCATGGAGTAGCCCAGCATGCGCGCCAGCTGCGCGGCCACCTCGAGCTCCAGCTTCACCGTCACCGGGGCTGCCTCTTCGACCACGTTGTTGGGGTTGTAGAGGGTGGTGATGAGCTGGGCGATGAGGCCTGGCATCAGCAGGTCGCTCACCATGTGCCCCAGGTAGCGGGGGTGGAAGAAGGGCACCGAGTGCTTGAGCTTCGCGGTGAGCTGGTGGAGCTCCTGGCGGGTGCGCGCGATGCCATCGAGGAACGGCGCGCCGTGCTGCTCGCGGGTGGTGATGGGCGGCTGGTCGTCGGGGTGGAAGTTGCGGCGCCAGAAGACGTGGTCGCGCACCAGCTCGAGCAGCGTGCGCTCGAAGAAGTCGTTGTTCTCGCCGTAGGCGCCGACGAACCAGGGAGAGAGCGGGTCAGCCATGGGCCGCTTGTAGCCGGCTCCGCGCCGGTTGCGACTGCCCGTCGGGGCACTCAGGCCTTCGGCGCGCACTGGCGGTCGAGCCAGTCCTGCACCGCCAGCCCCGTGCCGAAGGGCCAGGCCCGCAGCTTCTCCTTCGGCACCAGCTTGTAGGCCTCCAGCTCGTCGCTCAGCCGCACGGCTCCCCGGGTGTGCACGTGGAAGGCGATGATGAGCTCGTTGCGCAGCTCGAAGGGGTAGACGCCGACCAGCGAGACCAGCTCGCCGTCGAGGTCCGTCTCTTCCTTCACCTCGCGCAGCACACCGGCCTCGGCCGTCTCGCCGGCCTCCAGGAAGCCCGTCACCAGCGCGAACATCTTCTCGGGCCAGCCCCGGCCGCGGGCCAGCAGCACCTGGCCCTCGTGCTCGATGATGGCGGCCACCACCGGCGTGGGGTTGCCCCAGTGGACGAAGCCGCACCCCTCGCCCTCGCAGCGGAGGCGGTCGCGGCCGTGCAGGCTCGCGGTCACCAACGCCCGGGCGCAGCGCGGACAGAAACGAAAGGCGCTCGTCGACACGTCGGACACGCTACAAGGCGCGCGTGCTGCGCGCAGTGCTGTTCGACATGGATGGCGTCCTCGTCAAGAGCGAGGAGGTGTGGTTCCGCGCCGTCGAGGAGGCGGGCGTCCGCTTCCGGGGTCGCGCCATCACCCGTGAGGAGTTCGCGCCCACCTTCGGGCAGGGCACCGCCGCCGACGTGGAGGTCTTCGGGCTCTCCTGTACCCGCGAGGTGCTCGACGCGTTCTACGTGGAGGCCTTCGTGCGGCACCTCGACGCGATGTGGGTCAACCCCGACGCCGCGCCGCTGCTGGCTCTCTTGCGGGCGCGCGGCCTGAAGACGGCGCTGGTGACCAACACGGTGGGGCCGTTGGCGGCGCGCATCCTCTCGGTGGCGCGGCTCGACGGCGCCTTCGACGCGCTCGCCACCGCCGACCGCACGCCGCGCTCCAAGCCGGCGCCGGACCTCCTGCTGCTGGCGCTCTCGGAGCTCGGGGTCTCGTCCGCGGAGGCCGCGATGGTGGGCGACTCGCGCTACGACCGCGAGGCCGCCGCCGCGGCAGGGGTGCGCTTCTTCGGTCTGCAGCTCGAGGGCGACGTGCGACTGGAGCGCCTCTCGGAGCTGGCCGAGCGGCTGTAGTCAGCCGAAGCGCTTCAGCAGCTCGCGCACCGTCGTCTCCCGGTCGGGTGCGGTGGCCAGCAGCTCCGGCTGCGCGGCCGCGGCGTCGAGGAAGTCGCCGCCCGCGGCCCGCAGCGCCTGCACCACCTGCGCATCTGGCCGCACCCACGTCATGCGTTGCCAGAAGGTGGCGAGGTGGAGGCCGAGCAGGCTGCGCGGGTGGGCGTCGGCGAGGCGCGCGCCCAGGTAGTCGACCTCGCGGCGCCAGGTGGGGTGCGCGTCGGGCGCGGTGGCGTCGCGCAACGAGCGGAAGAAGAGCGGCGCCACCACGTCGTCGAAGCGCTTCATCGCCAGCCGGTGCTGCGCGCGGGCCCGGGCGCCGGGCGGGAAGGCGTCGGCCCAGGCGTACTTCTCGGCGAGGTATTCATTCACCACCGCCGACTCGAAGAGCACGAAGTCGCCGTCTTCGAGCAGCGGCACCGCGCCGGTGGGCGAGAGGGCGAGGAAGGCGGGGGACTTGTTGGCGAGGTCGACCTCCTCGCTGTCGAAGGGCTGTTGGAGCACCGCGAGCAATGCGCGCGTGCGCTGTGCGTACGGACACCCGGAGCTGAAGAAGAGTCGCATGGTCCTCTTTTCCCGCGTCGTCACCCAGCGCGCCACCTCCACGCGGGCAGGGGCGGGCTTTTGCGTATGCTCGGCCGCCAGGAGCCACCCGTGAAGAGATTGACGCCCATCGCCGTGCTGTGCCTCGCCTCGGTCGCCCTCGCGGAGCCGCGCCGGGGTGAGGTCGACCTCGCCGCGCAGCTGGCCGCGGGCGCCCACGCCGCGACGGTGGTGAACGAGGCCACCGGCGTCGCGCTCACGCCGTTGCTGGGGCTGTCCATCATCGGCGCCGCGCAGTGGTACCTCACCGAGCCGGCGCTCCGCCCCGCCTTGCCGTTCCACCAACAGCCGTGGTTCTGGGGCACGGGCCTGGTGCTGGTGTTGATTCTCTTCTTCGGGCACCGGGTCCCCGTGGTCGACCGGGTCTTCAAGGTCTTCAAGACGTGGGAGAACAAGGTGTCGGGGTTGCTGGCCATTCCCCTGGTGAG
>CALNBU010000051.1 GCA_937875615.1 uncultured Archangium sp. | reverse complement strand
CACGGCGCGCGCGGGCGCCGGCAACGCGCGGCCCTCGGCCTCCATCGCGGCCAGCCGCGCCTGACACCGTGGACAGGCTTCGACGTGCGCCCGGGCCGCGGCGACGGCGTCGCCGAGCAACACCTGCTCCAACGCCAGCGAAGAGAGATGGTCGACAGAGGATGACGGCATACCCTCTGGTTCCGCGGGGCGATTTTCGTGGGAACTTCTTCTTCAGGGGCCCTCACCGCCGTCGAGCACCAGCCCGCCGTCGAGGCCGCCGTCCGGCAACACCACCTCCGCGGGCGTGAAGGGCGGCGGCTCGTAGTCGCCGGTGCGCACGCCGGTGAAGCCGGTCTCCAGCGTCAGCGTGCCGCCGGCCAGCACCGGACCCAGCGCGCAACCCGCAGCCCACCCCACGAAGACCCGCCCCTCGGTCAGGCCCTTCACGCGGGCGCCCGCGGGCACCACCAACCGGGTGACGTCGGCCAGCGCGCAGTCGACGCCGCCGTCCGGGAGCAGCGCCTCGGGCGTCCCGCCATCCGGTTCGCCGCCGTCGGGCTCCAGACCGGCGTCGGTCACCTCGCCCTCGCCCGCGTCCAGCGAGCACGCGGCGCCGCGGGAGAAGCGGCCGCCGGCGAGGGACACGCCTAGCGCCGCGCAGCTCCCGCTGACGCCGCCCTCCAGCCCCAACCCGAGGAGGAAGCGGTCCTGCTGCGCGTGGTCGACCAGGCCGGCCAGCGACGGCGCGCGCTCCCCCGCGTCGAGCTCGTGCCGGGTGTCGTCGATGATGACCAGCTTCTGGAGGTCTCCGCCGTTGGAGAGGTCCGGCTGGTACAGCGCCACCTTCGACCACAGCGCCTCGCTGGGGCAGCGCACCTCTTCCCGCGCGCAGAAGGTGGTCAGGTCGAGCGTCACCGGCTCGCCGTCGATGACGCCGAAGTCCACCACCCCGCCCAGCCCGGTCTGCGTCACCTCCCGCACCGCCCCGCCGACGCTGAGCCGGACCGTCAGCCGGTCATCCCAGGCCAGCGCGTAGTTGCCAGAGACGTCGCGCGCCTCCTCGCTGGCGCCAGACCAACCGCCGCAGGACATCGCCAGGAAACAGGTCACCACCAGCGTTCGCGCGCTCATGAGCCCTTTGGTGCCAGCGGAGGCCCGGGTGATTCACCAGGAATCAGACTCCTCAGACATTTCAAGCGCTTCGCGTCAGCCAGGGAGCGTCCCCGAGGCCATCACCATCGCCCGGCGCAGCGCGTGGAGCCCCACGTCGAGCGGGTCGACCAGCAGCGCGCGCTCGATGGCGTCGATGGCGTCCGGAAGCCGCCCCTCCACCACCGCGGCGCGGCCCTCGTCGCGCAGGTGCTGCACCCGGGCCGCGACCCCCGGTCGGGACTCCAGCCAGGTGCGCCGCAGCGACGTCGCCTCCTCCGCGCTCAACCCGTCGGCGAGACAGGCGCCCACCCCGCGCCAGTTCGACTGGTCCGCGTCGGTCACGGCCCGCCGGGGCGCGCTCCCCAGCACCTCGGCGCAGGCCTTCACCCGCACCAGCGCGCCCGCCAGCTCCCGACGACCGCGCTCGGTCATCCGCCGCTCCAGCCAGCGCTCCAGCTCGGTGATGAGCTGCGCGCCGTGCGCGCGCACCGAGGCCATGTCGGCGGAGGGCGCGACGCCCAGCGCGCTGTAGCCGTCGCCCCACAGCCGCGCCCGCAAGCGCTCGATGAACTCCTCCGCCGCCACCTCGTCGGGGTGCGCCGCGCCGTCGAGCACCGCGCGCTGCCGGGCGGTCGGCTCGAGGAACTCGAGGTACAGCCCCCGCGGCTGACGCCACCGGAGCGCCTGCGCCTCGCTCACCTCGCGCACCACCCGCGCGCGCAGCGGCGGCAGGTCCTCCACCACCAGGCTCACCTCGCTCAGCGGAGGGAGCGAGAGGCTGGTGGCCACGAAGCCGCCGGCCGAGGTCTCGTGCGCGCGCTGCACCGGCACGCGCCGCTCGCCCACCACCAACACCCCGGTCTGGGGCCCGCGCTTCGGCTCCGGCGACCACTGCGGCAGCGGCGTCGCGCGCTCCAGGCCCGGCGAGACGCTGCCCTCGATGGCCTCCACCAGCTGCGCCGCGAAGGCCCCGGCGGAGGAGAAGCGCGCCGCGGGCTGCTTCTCCAGCGCCTTGAGCACCACCTGCGAGACCGCCTCGGGCACGGCGCTCCGCAGAGAGCCCGGAGACGCCGGGCGCTGTGTCAGGTGCGCGGTCATCACCTCCGAGAGGCTGCAGTTCCAGAAGGGCGGGCGCCCCACCAGCAGCTCCCAGGTCATCGCCCCCAGCGCGTAGACGTCGGCGCGCCCGTCGACCACCTCGCCGCGAATCTGCTCCGGCGCCATGTAGTCGGGCGTGCCCAGCAGCGCGGGCCCCACCGTCAACCTCGGCCCGGTGGGGGTCAACAGCTTGGCGATGCCGAAGTCGATGACCTTCACGAAGTCTTCGTGCCCCAGCTTCATCACCATCACGTTGGCGGGCTTGAGGTCGCGGTGCACCACGCCGCGCGCGTGCGCCCGGTCGAGGCCCGCGGCCACCTGAGCGACGACCTGCGCGACGCGGCTGAGCGGGAAGTCCGCCTCGGCCAGCTCCGCCTCGAGGCTGCGACCCTCGAGGTACTCCATGACGAAGTACGGCCGACCGTCGGGCAGCACGCCCACGTCGAACACCGAGACGATGTTGGGGTGCGCAAGCTGGCTCACCGCCATGGCCTCGGCCTGAAAGCGCGCCACCGCCATCGAGTCGGCCAGCAGGTCCGGGTGGAGAAACTTCGCCGCGGCGCGGCTGCGCAACCTGGTGTGCTCCACCACGTACACGCCGCCCATCGAGCCAGCGCCGACGAAGTGCTGCACGCGCCACGGGCCGACGACCGTGCCCTGCAGTGTGCCTGACCGACTCCCTGCCATGCCCGGCCATCAAGCAGGATTCAGACCAACGGCGTCTCCTCGTAGAGGGCGGTCGCGGGCTGTCGCAAATCGACGCCCCTGAGGCGAACTGCGGCGTTCCCGCGCCGCCTCAGAGGTCGACTTGCATGCCGAGCTCCACCACGCGACCGGGCGGCAACCCGAAGTAGCTGGTGGCCGGCAGCGCGTTGCGCGAGACGAAGGCGAAGAGCAGCTTCCGCCAGCGCATCATCTTCGTCCGCCCGTGCGTCAGCAGCGTCTCCCGCCCGAGGTAGTAGCTGGTGGTCGACGGCTCGGCGACCAACCCCTGGGCGCGCGCCCGCAACAGGATTCGCGGGACGTTGGGCGTCTCCATGAAGCCCGTCTTCCACAGCACGCGGTAGAACCCCTGCTCGAGCTCCTCCACCTCGAGTTGCTCCTCGCGGGGAACGTGGGGCACGTCCTGCGGGAGGATGCTCAGCAGCACCACCTGCCGGTGCAGCACCTGGTTGTGTTTGAGGTGGTGCAGCAGCACCGGCGGCGTGCCCTCGGGGTTCCCGGCCATGAAGACCGCGGTGCCCCGCACCCGGTGCGGCGTGGTGGAGCGGAGATCTTCGAGCAGCGCCAGCAGCGGCATCAGCGACTGGTTGAAGCGCGTGGCCAGCTCCGCACGCCCCGCCTTCCAGGTGGTCATCAGCGTGAAGAGGCCCGCGCCGATGGCGATGGGGAACCACCCGCCGTCGGTGAACTTGAGCGCGTTCGACGCGAAGAACGGGACGTCGATGCTCAGGAAGAGCGCGGTCAGCAGCACCACCCTCCACAGCGGCCAGTGCCACCGGCGGGCCATCACCACCGCGAAGAGCAGCGAGGTGATGGTCATGGTCCCGGTGACCGCCACGCCGTAGGCCGCGGCCAGCTTCGTCGACTCCCCGAAGGCCATCACCAGCCCGAGGCACGACACCATCAGCGCGTGGTTCACCTCGGGGATGAAGATCTGTCCTTCGTGCACGGCCGAGGTGTGCACGATGGTGACCCGCGGCAGGTACCCCAGCTGCACCGCCTGCCGGGTGAGCGAGAAGGCGCCGGAGATCATCGCCTGCGAGGCGATGATGGCCGCCAGCGTGGCCAGCAACACCATGGGGTAGAGCGCGAAGTTGGGCACCAGCGCCCAGAAGGGCCGCGCCACCCAGCCGTGCGCCAACAGGTAGGCGCCCTGACCGAAGTAGTTGAGCAACAGCGCCGGCATCACGAACACCAGCCAGCCGCGGCGGATGGGCTTCGCGCCGAAGTGGCCCATGTCGGCGTACAGCGCCTCGCCGCCGGTGATGCACAGCACCACGCTGCCCAGCAGCAGGAACGCGCGCCGCGGATCATCGAGGAACACCCGCACCGCGTGGCGGGGGTCGACCGCGGCCAACACCTGCGGCGCCTCCACGATGGCCGCCACGCCGAGCGCCGCCAGCACCACGAACCACACCACCATCACCGGGCCGAAGGCCTTGCCGATGCTGTCGGTGCCCTGCTTCTGCACCAGGAACAGCGCGGTGATGATGACCAGCGCGATGGGCAACACCAACCGGTCGAAGGCGTGCGTGGCGACGCTCAACCCCTCCACCGCCGAGAGCACCGAGATGGCCGGCGTGATGATGCCATCGCCGTAGAGCAGCGCAGCGCCGAAGAGCGCGGCGAGCACGATGACCGTGCGCGAGCGTCCGCGCACCGCCGGAGGGACCAGCGCCAGCATCGAGAACATGCCGCCCTCGCCCTTGTTGTCGGCGCGCAGCACGAAGGCGATGTACTTCACCGTCACCACCAGCGTCATCGCCCAGAACACCAGCGACAACAGGCCCAGCACGCTGCCCTCCGTCACCGGGAGCGAGTCGGGGTCGACGCGCCCCGCGGCGTCACGCGAGAAGCACTCGGAGATGGTGTAGAGCGGGCTGGTCCCGATGTCTCCGAACACCACGCCCAGCGCGCCGAGGGTGAGCGCGGCGCCGGAGGGCTTCCCGGGGCCTGCTGGTAATGGATCTTCCCCGGCCTTCTTCTCGTCGCTCATCCGCGAGGCTCTTACCGCAACGCGCACCGGCCACCAGCGGAGTCGGGGATGTGTCGTCATTCCAACTGGTTGAAGTGGAGCTCCGCGGTCCCCATGGTCCCCACGGAGGCCGTCTGCTAGCCAGTCGACCGCCGTGCTGACCACCATTCTTTCCCGCTCCGACGTCGCGCGGCACGTCAACGCGCTTCACCTGTTGAAGGAGCTGCGCACGCAGCTCACCGCGCGCGCCCCCCGGGCAACCAGCGCCGGAGAGACCGCCACCGTGCTGGAGTGCCCCGACTTCCCGGCGTGGGCGGTGCGCACGCAGCGCGGCGAACGCACGGTGCTGCAGCTCCACGACGCGGCCACCGGAGGTGTGCTGGCGGTCATGGAGGCCTCCCGGTTGCTGACGCTGCGCGCCTCGCTGGTGTCCGCGCTGGCCTGCGACGTGCTGGCCCGCGCCGACGCACGGAACGTGGCGGTGCTGGGCTCGGGCCCCGCCCCCATCGGCGCGCTCATGGCGCTGCGGCTGGTGCGCAGCATCGAGCACGTCTGGCTGTACGAGCCGGACCTGGCCGGAAACTTCGCGCGCGCCCGCGCCCTGGCCACCTCGCAGCACATGGCGGTGCACGCCGCCGACTCGGTGAAGGAAGCCGTCGCCGACGCCGACGTGGTGCTGCTGTACGGCGACGCGCCCGAAGAAGGCCTCGCGCTGCGGCCCGGCGCGCACCTCTCGCTCCCCGAGGCGTTGCCTTCACACCGCGCGCCGCTGGCGCAGCCCGCCTCTGGCTTCTGCGACGCCACCGCGCCGCTCCCGGGCTGGCGGGCCTCCTTCACGCCGCTGTCCCAGGTGCTGACCGGGGCGCGACCCGGCCGCAACGACACCGAGGCGCTCACCTGCTTCGCCGCCCTCGGCTCGCCGGAGCTGGACCTGGTCACCGCCTGGCACGTCTTCGAGGGCGCGCGGCACGACGAGACCCTCGCCCGGGTAGACTTGGAGTCCTGACATGAAACCCACCGCTCTCGCCCTGTTGCTGCTCTGTGGTTGCGTGAAGAACGTCGACGTCAAGCCGGCGCAGCGGCAGGTGGTGCGCCTGCTCGCCGCCACGCCGGAGCGTGAGACCCATCAGATTCCCGACATCGCGCTGAGCCTGGAGGCCGACACCGACCAGGAGCGCACGCCGCGGGTGGTGGCCACCGGCGAGTCTCCGCTGCTCTCGGCGGAGGGCGCCGACGTCTCCCTCGCCGGCGATGAGGCGGGCACACAGGGCTTCGAGGTCGACAACGCCATCCTCCTCGAGGTCTTCACCGACGACGGCAAGCGCGTGGGCCGCGCCGCGGTGGGCTACATCAACGGGCTGATGGAGGGGCACGAGAACATCGACCTGCTCTCGCGCAGCTCTTTCACCTTCGACGCCAACGAGGTCAGCCTCGCCGCGCTGCTGCCGGAGAGCGGACGCTTCCGGGTGCGCGCCATGGTCATCGACACCGGCGGCGTGGGCCGGGTGAGCGACGTCTTCCTGGTCATCACGCCGCGCAGCCGTGGTGATGCTGAGCTGCGCGACTGAGCGACCCGACGCTCAGCGCGCGGGCAGCACCCTCGCCCGCCACACGTCGGCGCCGGCCACGTCGGCGCCCCGGGTGCGCACCATGAGCACCTCGTCGGCGCGCTCCCCCACCGGCCGCAGCCCGACGATGTTCTCCGCGCGGCCCTGCTCACCCAGGCGCGCGCTCCAGCCCTGCGCCGGGTCCACGAGGTAGGCGTCGGCCGTCTCTGCCTGCTCGAGCGAGAGCGCGACGCGGTGACTGCCCGGCAGCCAGACCCACGAGAGCATCTGTCCGGGCGCGCTGAACACCGGCCGCGCCCCGCTCGCGATGGGCAGCACGTGCATCGCGTGGCGCGCGGCGCCGGCCTCCTCGGAGGACGCGCCGACCGCCAGCCAGCGGCCATCTTGAGAGAGGCTGAGCAGGGTCCACCGCAGCGCGGGCGCGCCGTCGAGGGGCACCGACAGCTCGAGGGGCGGCCCGCCGTCGCGCTGACAGCGCACCAGCTCGCGCCGGCCGACGACGAAGGCCTCGTACGGCGTGCCGCAGGCCGTTCGCCCATCGCCCGAGAGCTGCGGCCGCAACAGCCCCGCACCGCCGAGCGCGGCCCGGGCGCCGCTGCGCAGGTCGACGCGGGTCAGCGCGTCGAAGGTGTCCTGTGGCAGCGTGCCGCCGGTCGAGGTGTCGAGGCGCTGCGCGGCGCCGCCCGCCCCGATGACCGCGAAGCTGCCATCTGCGGCCACCATCACGATGTCGCGACACGCTGGAAACCAGAGCCGCTGCACGCCGCCGTCGGCGCGGCGACGGTTCAACTGACAGCTCCCCGGCCTCGCCTGCAGGGGGCGCGCGGCGGCGCGCGGCGCGAAGGTGTCACGGGCGGCGGCGGCCTCCTGCGCCAGCGCGCCGTTGTCTTCCCACCACAACAGCTCGCCGGCTGGCGTCAGCGTCGAGCGCGTGGCCTCGACCTCCAGCAGCGCCCGCCCGGAGCGCGCGTCGTACAGCCACGCGCGCCCGTCGCCGTCGCGGTGATGGACCAGCGCGCCGTCGGCGCTGACGTCGAGGCCGTGGTAGGTGAGGGCGCGGCCCTGCCGGAGCACGCGCTCGGCGCCGCCGGGCGTCACCACCCGCAGGCGCTGACGCTCTCCCACCGCGACCGTCTTCCCATCGGCACTCACCGCCGCCATGGAGGCGCCTGCGGCGAGCTTCTCCTGGTGGAGCTGCGGCGCGGCGACGTGGCGAGCCCGGGGCGGCGTGACGCCGGGCTCGAGTGTTTCGAGCAGGAAGCCGGGCGCCTGCGCCCAGACGACACTGCTCCAACCCAACAGGACTCCGAGAACAGGCCAGCGCGGTTTCATGAAGCGTCGGGACACGCCTGACGACGCACGCATTCAGCGCTCCGCGCGCTGGCGCACCGCCAGGCGCGAGAATGAGATTCCTGATTCTGGGAACAGCCAGACCTGCGGCGGGACCGGAGACGGCGCTGGCCCGAGCGGCGGCGGCGTTGGAGGTGGCACCCAGTCCGGCGGTGCAGGCGACCCGCTAGAAGCTGACGCCGTTGTCGAAGTTGATGACGCCGTCGCAGGTGCGGCCGCCGCAGACCTGCGTAGAGGTCAGCGGCTGGTTCGCCGGGTCGGTCGCGTAGACGATGGTGGGGATCGCCACCGCCGCCGCCACCGCCACGCCCACGCCCACCCAGAAGTACCACTTCGAGGTTACCGGCTCGGGGGCCGCCGTCACCCCGGTGATGGGGTTCTCCCGGAGCTCCGGGGTGAGGTCACGCTGCACCGGCGCGTCGGACACCGGCACAGCCGAAGCGGCGGAGTTGAGCTTCACCAGCAACGGGTAGTCCCGACCCGCCACGAAGGTCAGCTTCTGGCTGTTCTCGGCGTAGCCCTCCTTCACCACCTCCAGCTCGACCGGCCCCGGAGGGACCTCCACCGAGCTGAGCGGCGCCACGCCGATGACCCGGCCGTTCACCAGCACCTGCGCGCCGGGGACGTCGCTGGTCACCGTCAGCACCGCCGCCACCGCGATCAACTTCGCCTCCACCTCCACCGTCTTCCCGCTCGCCACCACCACCTTCTTCACGAAGGCCGCGTAGCCCGGGCGCTTCACCGTGACCGTGTGCTCGCCGGCCGGGAGCGGCTGCTCCGGCAGCGGCAGGACGCCGACCTCGCGACCGTCGATGGTCAGCACCGCGCCCTTGAGGCCGGCCGGCGGCTTGACGTTGAGGTTGCCCCGCGCCGCGACCGGCGCGAGCGGCACCAGGTCATCGTCTTCATCGACCGGCTGAGCCTTCGCCTTGGCCCTGGGCTTCGCCTTGGCCTTGGGTTTGGCTTTGACCTTCGGCTTGCTCTTGGTGGGCGCGAGGGGCACCAGGTCGTCATCGTCGTCGGCCCATGCGGGCGACGCCAACGCCAGACACAGCAGCACCAAAGTCGCGCGCTTCATCATGCCCGGTGATGTTAGCACGCACTTCATGACGCGGTGGTTCCCTCTCATGGTGCTGTCTCTCGCCTGTGTCCGGGCGACGCCGGTGGTGGAGGCGCCTCCGGAGCCGCTGCAGGTCCCCGAGGGATGCCTGGCGTCGCTCGCGGGTCCGTGGGTCCACGCGCAGAGCCCCGGGTGGCGCTACGAGGCCGACGACGACGGGGGCACGCTCACCCTGCGCGTCGCTCACCACCCCGCGCCCGACGCCGGCTTCAGGCCGCGCCGCTTCCGCGCCGAGACGCCCCTCGACGTGGCCGACGCCGACGGAGGCGAAGCGCCTGCCAAAGACGCGCTCCCCGACGAGGGCGCGGACGCCCCGCCGCCGCCCGAGCCGCCCCGCATCGTGCTGACGCGCACGCCGCATGGCTTCGTCGGCGCCGCCACCGCCCAGGTCGAACATCCGTCGGGCCGCACCTGCGAGGGCCACTTCGAGACCACCGTGCTCAGCTGCGCCGACGGCGGCCTGTTGCTGGAGAGCGCCGCCGCCACCGCGCTCGGTGAGGCGTGTCAGAGCCCGCCCCGCCCGCTGCCTCCGAGACCCCTGCAGCACCCGC
>CALNBU010000050.1 GCA_937875615.1 uncultured Archangium sp. | reverse complement strand
ACCTGAGCGACGTGGGCTTCTTCGCCGCGCCGCTGCCGTCGCCGCGCCCGCCTCGTCGACCAGCGCGCTGGCCACCGGGGGCATGCGGCTGGCGTCGAGGGCGTGCATGCGCCGCGAGACGACGCTGCGGCCCGGCGCGCCCGGCGCCACCAGGCGCGCGTCGGTGAGCCCCAGGTCGCCCGTGGTGGGCGCCACGTCACACACGTTCGCGTCCTCCAGCGGCAACCAGAACCGGAGGTCGGCCGGCCCGCGGCCCGGACCTCCCGGCTGGTGGCAGTTGGCGCAGTTGCTGTGCAGGTAGGCGCGGGCGCGCGCCTCCAGCGGCGCCGTCCCCGAGGGCTCGGCGAGCGAGGGCAGCGGCGACGGCAGCGGCGCGGCGAAGAAGCCCACGTCGCTCAGGTTCTCGAGCTGCCCGTGGCGGTTGAGCTGCGCCAGCTCCGGCCCCAGCGCGTGCCCCGCCACGGCGGTGTGGCACTGGAGACACTGCGCGCGGCTGGGGAAGAACCACGACTGGCCGCCCACCTGCTTCGTCTTCGGGCCCGCCAGCAGCTGCGCGTCGGTGCCCGCGTCGTTCCACTCGTAGGTGTAGCCCGCCCACTCGCCGCCGGCGTGGCGCATGAAGAGCCGCGTCTCCACCTTCTGGCCCCCGAGGAGAAACGTCTTCACCAGCACCGCGCCGTTGGGGAAGTCGAGGTCGCCCTCGGCGTCGACGCTGAGGGTGGTGCCCTCGGGGATGGCGAAGAAGCGCGCCTTGTCGGCGCCGTCGCTCCAGAGCGGCGCGTTGAGGTGGTACGGCACCAGCGCCGGCAGCGGCTCGCCCGCGTCGGTGAAGCACCCCGTCTCCGAGAGCCGCTGCGGGAAGGTGTCGACCGTGCCGCCGTCGGCAGGGTCGAGGCGGAAGGCCAGCCCGTTGGCGAGGCTCAGCGCGTAGAGCTCGCCGTCGACCTGCCCGAAGCTGCCGAGGCTGCCGCCCGACTGCGCCAGGGTGCGCTTCACGTAGCCACCCTGGCCGTCCGACTCCACCGCCCAGATGGTGCCCGAGTTGTAGTCGCCGAAGACGAAGCGGCCCACCAGCCAGGGCATGGCGGCGCCGCGGTAGACGTGCCCGCCGGTGATGGAGCTGCCCTCGCCGCGGCCGTACTCCACCACCGGGTCGATGAGCCCCGCGGTGCTGCAGTTGGTCGACGGGCTGTAGCAGTGCGCGCCCTCGCGCGTCTTCCAGCCGTAGTTGCCGCCGCGCACCACCAGGTCCACCTCTTCCCAGGCGCCCTGGCCCACGTCGGCGGCCCAGAGCTCTCCGGACACCGAATCGAAGCTCCAGCGCCACGGGTTGCGGAAGCCGGTGGCGTAGATTTCGGCGCAGCGCGCCCCGGCGTCGGGGAAGCTGTCGTCGTCGCGCTCGAGGTTGCAGGCCACGTCCTGCGCCCAGGGGTTGGTGGCGGGAATCGCGTAGCGCTGCGCC
Source organism: uncultured Archangium sp. (assembly GCA_937875615.1). GTDB lineage: Bacteria > Myxococcota > Myxococcia > Myxococcales > Myxococcaceae > Archangium_A. The sequence goes on along the minus strand of CALNBU010000050.1, from coordinate 7,681 downwards.
GCGGGGACGTCGACGTCGATGCGGAGGAACTTGCCGTGCAGCGTGTTGAGGCGCTGGCCCCGGTTCCCCGGGTCTCCGCCGCTGCCGCCGTCGCCGAAGCCGATGTAGAGGAACCCGTCGGGGCCGAACTCCAGGTAGCCGCCGTTGTGGTTGTCGTAGGGCTGGCGCAACACCAGCAGGCGCTCTTCGTTGGCCGCGTCGAGCGTCAGCCCGCCGTCGACGCTGCGGTAGCGGGCGATGACGCTGCGGAACGGACCGCTCTCGGTGTAGCTGACGTACACCTCGGGCCGGGCGGGCCACTCGGGATGAAAGGCGACGCCCAGGAGCCCGCCTTCACCCGCAGTGCTGACGCGGCTGCTGAGGTCGAGGAAGGTGGTGATGGAGGCCGGCGCCGCCTTGGGGAAGACGCGGATGCGGCCGGGGCGCTCCTGCACGAAGACGCGCGCGGCGTCGCCCGGCGCCTGCTTGAGCCCCAGCGGTTGATTGAAGCCGGCGTACACCTGCGTCAGCACCACGCCTCCACCGGGAGGCGGCGGCGCGGGCGCCACGCAGGTGACATTCACCGGGCGCGCCGCGAGGTGCCCCGCGTCGAAGGCGCCACCGCCGCCCACACCACCGCCGACGTCACCACCACCCGCACCGCCGCCGACGTCACCACCACCCGCACCACCTCCGAGGTCGCCACCGCCCGCGCCACCACCTCCGCCTCCGACCGGGGCGCCACCGCCCGCGCCGCCGTCGAGGTCCGAGACGAGGCCGGTACACGCAACGCATCCAGCGAGGAGCGACGACGCCGCAAACGCGAGGAGAGGTCTCATCGACGCGCCACCCTACTGCAGCGGATGATGCCACGTCCGACGCGAGCAGAAGTTGCGCGCGCCCCGCGGCGCCGCGCGGGTAAGGTGCCGCACGCGACATGGAACCCGTCATCGGCATCGACCTGGGCACGACCTATTCCGCGGTGGCCACGGTCGAAGGTGGCCGGCCCCTCATCATCCCCAACCGGCAGGGCTCGCGGCTGACGCCCTCGGTGGTGGGCTTCACCGCGCTGGGCGACCGGGTGGTGGGCGAGCGGGCGCAGATTCTGGGCGACGAGGCCCCCGACCGCGTCGCCCCGGCCACCAAGCGCTTCATCGGCAAGCGCTGGAGCGCCGAGCTCGCCGCGCAGGCGAAGCAGGTGGTGCCCTACCCGCTCATTCAAGGGCCGTCGGGCGAGGTGCGGCTCAAGGTGGCGGGCCGGGTGATGCCGCTGACGCAGGTGTCGGCCATGCTGCTGGGCGAGCTCAAGCTCGACGCCGAGGCGCACTTCGGCCAGAGCGTGCACCGCTGCGTCATCACCGTGCCCGCCAACTTCGACGACGGCCAGCGGCAGGCCACCCGCGAGGCGGCGCGCATCGCGGGCCTCGAGGTGCTGCGCATCGTCAACGAGCCCACCGCCGCGGCCATCGCCTACGGGCTGGTCAACTCGGTGCGCGGGCGCGTGCTGGTGTTCGACCTCGGCGGCGGCACCTTCGACGTGTCGATTCTCGAGATGGAGAACGGCGTCTTCGAGGTGCGCGCCACCGGCGGCGACACCCAGCTGGGCGGCGACGACTTCGACCACTGCATCGTGCAGTGGCTCACCGCGCAGGTGCCCGACCTCTACCGCGAGGCGGTGCTGCGCGACCGCGTCTCGATGCAGCGCCTGCGCTACGCCGCCGAGCGCGCCAAGCGCACCTTGACCGAGCAGCCCGAGGCCTTCCTCTCGGCCACCGAGCTGGGCGACCACTCGGAGAGCGGCGACGGGCGCTTCTGCCAGCTCGACACCGCCCTCACCCGCGACTTCTTCGAGTCGCTCGCCGACCCGCTCTCGCAGCGCTGCGTGGCGGTGGTGCAGCGCACGCTGCAGGAAGCGAAGCTGACCGCCGACGACATCGAGGCGGTGATGCTGGTGGGCGGCATGACCCGCGTCCCGCTGGTGCGGAAGCTGGTGCAGCAGTTCTTCGGGCGGCCGGCGGTGTCGGGCCTCAACCCCGACGAGGCGGTGGCCCTGGGCGCCGCGGTGCACGCCGCGGAGCTGGTGACTCGGTCCGGCGCCACCACCCTCATCGACGTGGCCACCCAGTCGCTGTCGGTGGGCGTGCTGGGCGGCACGGTGCGCAAGCTCATCGTGCGCAACACGCCGGTGCCCGCCGTGGCGCGAGAGACCTTTCTCCCCAACCGCGCCGGCCAGACCGCGGCGCGCCTGCCGATTTTCCAGGGCGAGAGCGACTGGGCCGACGAGTGCGCCCAGCTGGGCGAGCTGGTGCTGGGCGACCTCACCGTGGAGCGCCGCGCCGACGTGCCCATCGAGGTCACCTTCGAGCTGTCGAACGAAGGCACGCTGTCGGTGCGCGCCGTCGACACCACCACCGGCCTCGCGGAGGCCACGCGCATCGACGCCCGCACCACGCTGCAACAACAGGAGGTCGACTCGCTCTCGAAGGAGCAGGCCGACTACGCCGCGCAGCAGACCGAGAAAGACAAGCAGCAGGCGCTCTCCGCCTTCCCCCGCGTGCTGGACAAGGCGGAGCGGCTGGTGCGCATCCTCGAAAAGTCCGCCGAGGAGAACCCCTCGCCAGAGGCCGACGCGGTGGTGGGCCAGGTGAAGGCGCTGCTGGCGCAGGGGCGCATCGCGGTGCGGCTGGGCGACACCTCGCAGATGGCCGAGGTGACGCGGCTGCTCGAGAACCTCGTGGCCCTGGCGTGAGCGCGACCTGCGCCGCGCACGACGCGCCGGCGGAGGCGACGTGTGAGCGCTGCGGCGCCTTCGTGTGTGAAGGGTGTCGACGCCAGCGCTTCTGTCAGCGTTGCCACGAGCGCCTGGGCGAGCGCCCCTCGCGGGAGGCCACGCTGGCGCTGCTGCTCTCGACGTTGGGCATCTGCGCTGGCCTGCCGGGGGTCGTGGGGCTGGTGCTGGCGGTGCGCGAGCTGCGGCGCATCGAGCGCGGCGAGGCCAGCCCCGCGGGCCGCGACGCTGGCGCGCACCGTGGGCGTGGTCTCGCTGGTGTTGTTCGCGCTGCTGACGACGTGGGCGCTGCGGTAGCCTCTCCCGATGCCGCGACACGCCTACGCCTTCGAGCCGAACGGTACCAAGCGCCTCGAGTTGTCCTGGGGGCTCTTCTGGAAGAACTTCACCATCTCCCTCGACGGCCAGCAGGTGGCGACGTTGCAGCCCGCCGACGTGAAGCAGGGCCATGAGGTGCCGCTGCCCGACGGCACCACGCTGCGGGTGCAGCTCAAGCGGGGCTTCGCCAACGCCGGTCTGGAGGTGCTGCGCAACGGCCAGCCGCTCCCCGGCACCAGCACCGACCCGGCCACGCAGGTGAAGACCGCCGGGTACGTGCTCTACTTTCTCGGAGCGGTGCACTCGCTCGTCGGCGCGGTGGCGCTGGCCTTCGACGTGCGCATCCTGCTGAAGCTGGGCTTCGGACTTTCCACCATCGGCTTCGGCTTCGTCTTCGCGCTCTCGGGCTTCTTCACCCTCAAGCGCTCGCAGGCCGCGCTCATCACCGGCATCACGCTGTACGCGCTCGACTACGTGGTGGGCCTGGTGTGGTCCCTGGCCGCAGGCGGCCGACCGTCCCTGGGCGGCATCGGGGTGCGGATTCTCTTCATCGTCATCATGGCGCGCGGCATCGGAGGCATCCGCGCGCTCAAAGCCCGCGCTCCGTAGCGCCCGCGGCGAGCCAGCGCAGCACCACCGCCGCCGTCGCCGCCGCGTCCTCCTCGTGCGGCACGTGCCCCAGCGCGTCGAACACCACCAACTCGCTGTCGGGAAGGTCGGCGTCGAAGCGCCGCCCGCTCTCCAGCGGAATCAGCTCGTCCTTCGCGCCCCAGAGAATCAGCGTGGGCACGGCCAGGGTCTTCAGCGGCGCGGTGTCGACCGGCGAGGCCAGCTGCGCGAAGCGCAGACCCACCGCGCGCCGGTTGCCCTCGCGCAGCGTCAGCTCGAAGTAGCGGTCGACCAGCTCCGGCGTCACCTTCGACGGGTCGCCGTAGACGTTGCGCACGCTCTGCTCCACCACGCCCCGCGGCAACAGCACCTCCATCAACCGCCGAAGGCCCGGCGTGGCGGCGAGCCGGAAGCCCAGCGGCAGCGAGCGCTCGGCCCGCGGGTAGCCGGCGGCGTCGACCAGAATCAACCGCGTCACCTGCTCCGGGTGCTTCACCGCGTAGGCCCACGCGAGGTGGCCTCCATACGAGTTGCCGCCCAGCACCACCTGCTTCAGCCCCAGCTTCGCCAGCAGCGCCTCGAGGATGACCAGCGTGCGCGCCACCGTCACGTCGTCGTCGCGCGCGGTGCCCGTCAACCCGAAGCCCGGGAGGTCGAGCGTCACCACCCGCCGCGTCGGTGAGAGCCGCTCGACCCAGCCCTCCCAGGTGTGCAGCGAGGCCGAGGTGCCGTGCAACAACACCAGCGGCGCCTCGTCGTCGCGCGGGCCGACGTCGCGCACGTGCACCGCCAGCCCCTCCACCTCCACGAAGCGCGACGGCGGCGGCGCCCAGCGGGCCGTCAACGACGAGACGCTGCGGTCCGGCTCCCACGCCGTCGCCACCGCCGCCGCCGACACCACCAGCGCCAGCACCAACCCACCGAAGAGGAGCCGTCGCAGCATGCGCCCGAAGGTAACCGACGCGTCACGGCGAGACACCTGTCAGTGGGGAACCATGGCGCGACGCGGCACGGGTGCTACACCCGCCACCCCATGAGCGCACCGGTGAGCGAAGCGGAGCTGCGGCAGTTTCTCGAAACCCACCCGGGCTGGTCCGTCGAGCGTGGGCAGCTGACGCGCACCTTCGAGGCCCCCTCCTTCCTCTCGGGCATCGCCTTCGTGGAGCAGGTGGCCCGCCTGGCCGAGGCCGCCGACCACCACCCCGACATCGACATCCGCTGGAGAAAGGTGACGCTGCGCTTCGTCACCCACGACGCCGGCAACGCCATCACCGCGCTCGACACCCGGCTGGCCGGCGAGGCCTCGACGCTGTTCGCGGCGCGCTGACATGCGCACCTTTCCACCCCGGGCGGCGGCCTTCGAGGTGCTGCTGCCGCGCAACGGCTTCGGGCCCCGGCTGGCGGGCCGCGCCGGCGACGTGTGGCGGGCCATGCAGGACGTGGTGGCCGACCACTCCGACTCGGTGGGCTGGACCCCGGAGCGCTTCGTGGCCGCCGGCACCATGTTCGTGGTGCGCACCATGACGGTGGAGCACGTGCGCGAGGTGCACATCAACGAGCCGCTCACCGGGCGCACCTGGCCGTCGCGCGCGCGCAGGCAGATGCTCTTCACCCGGCAGGTCCGCCTCTTCTCGGGCCACGAGCTGGTGGCCACCGCCAGCCAGGAGTGGGCCTACCTCTCGCGCGAGGTGCAGGCCACGCGCGCCGGGAAGGAGCTCTTCGACGCCTACACCATCGACGAGGGCTACCCCGAGGTGTCGGTGCCCAGGGCGGAGGTGGCACCCGACGCGCCGGTGCGGCGCTTCTCCTTCACCGTGTGGCACGGGTGGATGGACTCCAACGGCCACGCCAACCACACCGCCTACGTCGACTACTGCGACGAGGGCGTGGCGCGCATCGTCGCGGCCGAGGGCGGCGACGCGCAGGCCCTGGTGCCGGTGAAGGAGACAGTGCACTTCCGCGCCGCGGTGGGCGCCGGAGACGAGGTGACGGTGGAGACCACCGAGGCCGCGCCGCAGGATGACGCGCGGGTCTTCTCGCACCGCATCCTGGTGGCCGGGAAGGTGTGCGCCACCGCCACCCTCGTGCGCCGGCCACTGCGCTGAGGATGGAGACCTCCTCATCCATCACTCCGCGTGCGCGCATTCACGATATGAATGAACGTTCGGCGGACGGCCGGGTGCCCATTCTGGTCATAGACGGCACACGCTCAAAGACAGCCCGGGTGGTAGGTCCATGGATGCGGACGCCTCCGCTGCGGCACTTCTCGAGGCCGCAGGCTTCTTGTCTACCTCTGAGCGGCGCCGCACCGCTCGGAAGTGGAGACAGCAGCACCTCCTCGCCGACCGGTGTCCACAGCGCCTCGGGCACCAGAAACCGCCTGCACCAGCCGCTTCTCCACCTTCCGCAACAGCTTCGGCTGCTTCACGAAGCGAAAGCGCAGCGGCATGGGAAGACTCAGCGTCCACTGCCGGTGGGCGACGCGTGGCAGCACCGCTTCACAGTGGAGGCCGGGTTCCAGTGCCCGGCGCGTAGTGCATGACGGGCACCAGCCGCGGCCCCGGCAGCGCAGCGCGACGAGGCGGCGGGAGTCGCAGCCCTCGATGCGTCGCGAGACAGCAACGGTTACCGGCTACTGGGTGCAGCCCAACGACCAGCGAACCAACAGCTTGTGCAACGCGGTGCGGCCGCTGGCTTGCTGTCAGCTGCACTGACTGACCTGCCCAATACTGGGCGCGATGCCGACGATGATCGTGCGTTGACGTTCGGCCGAAGCGAGCAATGCGGGCAGGCATGCGGTGAGACGGTTGGCGATGGTCATGGTGGCGGTGGCGTCGACGGTGGCGTGGCCGTGCAGCGGCGCCCTGTGCTCCGACGAGGCCCTAACCAGACGCGCCAGCGGGCGACTACCGGGCGGCGCTCACCGGCACGTACCTTCTGGGGACGTGGGGTTCGTGACCGTCAGCGAAGCGCATACGCTGGCCGTCTGCATCGCCGAGCCGTCGGGCGGTTCAGGGTGCTCGACCGCGGCGTTGGGCTGGCCGGTGTTGGTGGTGTTGCTGTTGAACCGTCGTAGGACGTCTAGCCGTTGAACCTGGGAACACGAAAGGTTGGGATCAAATGAATCGAATCGTTCTGGTGGTGGCATCGCTCGCGGCGTCGGTGGCGATGGCATGCAGCGGTGAACTCTGCGCAGACAGCGCGGCGTTCTCGCGCGTCGACGGCGGCGGTGTGCCGGTGAACCTACAACCGTTGGTCGTGCGCAACGTCTGGTTCGCGACGTCCGCGAACGTGGCCGCGTTCAAGGTGTACACGGAAGACGGCGGGGTGGTGCCGACTGACGTACGCGTGGGGTACATGGGTGAGTTGATCGCCGAGCCGACGACGCCGCTGACCGAAGGCGCGTCGTACTTCGTACAGTTCCCGACGAGCTGCGCGTCGACTGACACGCACCTCGAACCCTTCTCCGTGACCACGTCGGTGCTCCTGGACACCGCCGTCCTCGACATCAGCGTCGCTGACTCCGGTGTCGCGAGCATTCCACAGTACTCGGGCCCCACGTGCTCCACGGGCCTCGAGTCGTCGTTCGCGAACTTTCGTCTCGCCGCACGTCCCGGGCGCGCGGAGCTGCTGCCGTTCATGAGCTGGTCGCTCGTGCTTCTTCCACAAGATGGCGGCGTGCCCATCGAGTGGAGTCGGGAGCCAGCTGGTGGCGTGATCGCCGACGGTGGGCTCGCGTACCGCATGAATCTTCAGCTCGCCCCGCCGCGCCTCTTGCAGGTGTGGCACCTGTGCTCGGGCATCGACGCCGGGTCTACGGCGAGCGCGGGGGCGCCAGCAGGCATCTATCGGGCAGAGCTCACGGGTACCTGGCCGGCCGGTGATGCCGGGTTTTCGACGCTCAGCGAGCCGTTCGAGCTCGCCGACTGCAGTGACCTGCCTTCGGAATTTCGGACCAGCTGAAGCGTGAGACGATGCCCCTCCGGC
>CALNBU010000049.1 GCA_937875615.1 uncultured Archangium sp. | reverse complement strand
CCCATGATGGCCGGCCGGTGCCCCACCAACGCCGCCTCCGGGGTGGTGCTGCCGTCGGCGACGATGTTCGGGTCGGTGCTCACCTTGTTGCCCGAGCCCGAGCCCTCCTGCCCGTTCGTGCTCTGGGCGCGGCGCTGGGTGTCGTCGTCGTCGAGCGACGCGCCGGCCTGGGTGGGCTCGTCGGGGTTGGACTCGTCGGCGTCGCCCACCGCGCGGACCCCGGTGCCGCTCAGGCCGACGTAGAGCGAGAACAGGTCGGCGCGCACCTTCGCGGCGTCGCGCTCGCGGGAGGCGGTGCGGGCGGCGTCTCCGAGGGTGATCCGCAGCGCAGGCTGCGTGGCCAGCGACACGATGGCCTCGGCGAGCGAGGCCGGGTCCTGGGGCCGGTAGTAGAGGGCGCCGTCTTCCGGCAGCGTGGCCCGGGCCGCGGGCATGTCAGCGGCGATGATCGGCCGCCCGGCGGCGAGGTATTCGCCCGCGCGGGCGAGCGGAGAGCCCACCCGGCTGTTGCGCTCGACGTCGGCCAGGGTGAGCAGGCCCACGTCGACCGTGGCCAGCACCTTGTGCAGATCATCGTGGGCCACGGGGGCCTGGAACTCGACCTTGCCCGTCAGCTCGAGCCGGGCGACCTGCTCCTCGAGGCGCGCCTGGTGGTGCTCGTGCTTCGGCCCCACCAGCACCAGCCGCACGTCGACGGTCTGCAGCGCGAGCCGCATCGCCCCCAGCAGCGTGGGGAGATCCTGCGAGCCGCCCTGGTGGCCCAGGTGCAGCAGCCGCATGGGCGTGCTGTCGGGGGTGCCCATCACCTTGAGATCGTACGGCGCGAGATCGATGGGGGCGGGGAGTACCTGCACCTGCGCGCGGGCCACGCCGAGGGAGCAGACGAAGTCGCGCGTCAGCTCGTTGGCGACGATGACCATGTCGGCGTTCATCAGGCAGAACAGCTCCTGGCGGCGCACGCGGGCGATGAAGCGGTGGTTGGCTTCGTCCTCGGTGTGGTGGAAGGGGATCTCCACCGAGGGCAACGCGCAGGCGTCGTAGACCAGCTTGTAGCCGAAGTCGGCGCGTCGCTCGGCCAGGGCGTAGCCGCCGAAGGGGTCGAAGCTGTGCACCATCACGTACTCTTCGCTGTCGAGCTGGCGGCGCACCGCGCGGTCGAAGGCCTGGACCTGCGCCGGGAGATCTCCGCTGCCCACCGGCACCCGGAGCAGCCGCGCGCCGTGGTAGCGCTCGATGTGCGTGTGGTCGGGCGTCTTCACCGAGAGCACCACCACCTGGTACCGCTCGGAGAGGCCCTTGAGATACTCGGTCAGACGGCGCGACAACGCCGTGGGGGCAGGCACCACGTCGAAGACACAGAGCAGCAGTCTCGGCAGGTCGCTCACGGCCCTGTGCATCATGGCGTTGACCGGCCAGCCGCTCAATGAGAAGTGCGCGCTGGGCATGCAGGAGCTGTCGAAATTGCCGCTGCGGCAGTTGGTGACGCTGGCGCGGGAGCGCCTG
>CALNBU010000048.1 GCA_937875615.1 uncultured Archangium sp. | reverse complement strand
GGCGCGGTGGCTGTTGCTCCCACTGGTGAACCTGCCGCTGCTCGCGCTGCTCGCGCACGTCGCGTGGAAGGTCGTGCGCGCGTACATCGAGGGGCCGCACCTGCCGTTCGACTACTACATGAACGCGGTGGCACTCTTCGCGGTGCTCGCCGCGGTCGGCGGAACGCTCGCGAGCTGGACCCTCACCGGCGCCACGCAGCGGGTGCGCCGCGCGGGGATGCAGCGCTTCGAAGAGGGGCGCGCGCCTCCGAAGCTGCGCGCACGCTCGTCACCTGGGGACACGTCGAGCGCTGAGCCGGGAGGGATCCGGTTCGGGCGCATCCCGACGAAACACCTCGTCTCGTTGACTTCGACCTGCGAGGCAGCCGCGACGCGGCGTCACGGCTCGGTGCTGTGGCTCACGCGCGCTCGTGGAAGCAGAGACGCGGCGCCATTCCTCGGCGCTGCGCCTCACGCTCCCGAGATGCAGCGTCACACCTCACCGCTGCGCATCTTGCTCCGCGATGCAGCCGAGATGCGTCGTCACACCTCAGCGCTGCTTCTTGGTCGCGCGTCCGCCTGAAGCGGGCTTCGCCTTCGCGCCCGCCTGCTCGATGGTCCCCTGCCGATCCGCACCACCCAGCGCGCTGGCCGGGCGGGTGGCGAAGCAGAAGGTGGGCTTCGTGGGCGGCATGGAGATTCCGCTCATCAAGAAGTTCGAGGTCGGCTTCCGCGCGGGCGTGCAGGCCACCAACCCCGAGGCGGCGGTGCTGGTGCAGTACACCGGCAGCTTCGACAACGTCTCCCACGGCAAGCAGGTCGCGCAGGACCTCCTCGCCAAGGGCTGCGAGGTGCTGTTCCACGCGGCGGGCGCCGACGGCAACGGCGTCATCCAGGCGGTGCGGGAGGCCCGCGCGGCGGGGAAGGACGTGTACGTCATCGGCGTCGACTCCGACCAGTCACACCTCGCGCCCGAGGCGATGCTGACCTCCATGGTGAAGCGCGTGGACCTCGCGGTGTGGGAGGCGGTGAAGGCGCTCCGGGCCGGCCACTTCACCGGCGGCGACGTGGTGATGGGCCTCAAGGAGGGCGGCGTGGCCTACGCCCCGGTGCGGCTGGAGTTCGCCGGAAAGGAAGCGGCGCTGGCGCAGGTCGAGGCGCTGAAGGCCCGCATCATCGCCGGCGAGCTCGCGGTCCCAGCGCGGTGACGCGCGGCGGGACACTTCCCCGCACCCTGCTGGTAGGGTCGCCGCCCGGTGCTCGAGCTCCGACACATCACCAAGCGCTTCGGTGGCGTGGCGGCGCTCGACGACGTCTCCCTCGAGCTGCACCCCGGTGAGCGCCTCGCGGTGGTGGGCGAGAACGGCGCCGGCAAGTCGTCGCTGATGAACGTGCTCTACGGCCTGTACCAGCCCGACGTCGGTGAGGTGCGCTTCGACGGCGTGGCGGCGCGCCTGAAGACGCCGGCCGACGCGCTGGCCCGCGGGGTGGGCATGGTGCACCAGCACTTCACCCTGGTGCCCACGCTGACCGTCACCGAGAACGTGGTGCTGGGCCGCGAGCCCCGGCGCCTGGGGCTGCTCGACCTGGAGCGGGCGCGCGCCGAGGTGCAGGCCACCTGCGCGAAGTTCGGCTTCCAGCTCGACGTCGACGCGCGCGTGGGCGCGCTCAGCGTGGGCAGCCAGCAGAAGGTGGAGATAGTGAAGGCCCTGCACCGGGGCGTCTCGACCCTGATTCTCGACGAGCCCACCGCGGTGCTCACGCCGGCCGAGGCCGACGAGCTGTTCGCCGTCACCCGGGGGCTCAGCGAACAGGGCCTCACGGTGGTGCTCATCAGCCACAAGCTGCGCGAGGTGCTGTCCTTCGCCACCCGCATCGCGGTGATGCGGCGCGGGAAGAAGGTGGCCGAGGCGCTGCCGGCCCAGACCTCCGCCGAGGCGCTCGCCGGGTTGATGGTGGGCACGCGACCCGAGCTCCCGCCCCCCGACGACGCGGCGGCCAGCCCCGGCGCGGCGGTGGTCGAGCTGACGGAGCTGTCGGCCGAGGGCCTGCACGCGGTGACGCTGGCGGTGCGCGCCGGCGAGATTCTCGGGGTGGCCGGCGTCGACGGCAACGGGCAGCGGGAGCTGGCGGAGGTGCTCACCGGCCTGCGGCCCTGGCGCTCGGGCGCGCTGCGCTTCGACGGCGCGCCCATCGCCCGCTGGGACCCGCGCCGCAGGCGGTCCTCGGGGACGTGGGCCACGCCCAGGTCGCGCGTGCGGC
>CALNBU010000047.1 GCA_937875615.1 uncultured Archangium sp. | reverse complement strand
GATGATGCGGCGGGCGATGGCCAGCCCGAGGCCGGTGCCGGCGGGCTTGGTGGTGACGTAGGGCTCGAAGAGGCGGGCCTTGAGGTCCGCGGGTACGCCGGGCCCTTCGTCTTCGACCTCCACCCGCGGCGCCTCGCCGCCCACCACCCGGACCACGATGCGCCCGCTGCGGCCGTGCATCGCCTCTTCGGCGTTCTTCAGCAGGTTCACCAGCACCTGCGTGAGCTGGTCGCGGTCGGCCAGCACCTGGGCGGGCTGGAGCTGGTCCTCGAAGGTCAGGCCGTCGTGCGCGGTGTAGAGCGTCAGCAGCTGACGGACGAGCTCATCGAGGCGCATCGACTCCAGCCGGGGACGGGGGAGCCGGGCGAACTGGCTGAACTCGTCGACGATGCGCTTGAGGCGCTCGACCTCTTCGAGCATGGCGCGCGCGCTCTCGGAGAAGAGGCGGGCGAAGGTGTCGTCGAGGCGCCCGCGCTGGGACGCGGCGAGCAGCGTCTCCAGGGACATGCGGATGGGCGTCAGCGGGTTCTTGATCTCGTGCGCCAGCCGCTGGGCGACCTCCTGCCACGCGGCGATGCGCTCGCTGGCCAGCAGCTGGTCGGTGGCGACCTTGAGCGCGCCGGTCATGCCGTTGAAGGTGTTGATGAGCGTCTGCAGCTCCCGCGACGCGCTCTTCGTGGAGACGGTGACGCCGGGGGCGCCGGAGGCGATGCCCTGCGCGGCCTCGGTGAGCGCCTCCACCGGCCGGGTGATGCGGCGGCTGAGGAGGAAGCCGCCGAAGATGGCCAGCAACAGCCCCACCCCGGCGAAGCTGGCGAAGGCGCGCAGCACCTGCGCCCGGGTGGCCAGCAGGTCGGCCCGCGAGAAGCTCAGGTTGATGTCAGCCACGCCCAGCGAGGCCAGGGTGCGGGTCACCACCGGCGGCGGCGCCTCGCCGGCCCGCAGCAGCTGCCGGCCTCCGCTGGTCACCGTCACCTCGGCGCCGGTGAGGTGCGCCAGCGCGTCGGCGCGGGCCTGGGAAATCAAGATGCCACCCACCGCCCACACCCGTCGCTCGCCGTAGTCGACGGGCCGCGCGGTGACCAGGGCGGGCACGGTGATGAGGCCCTCGGGCGCCGAGAGCTCCACCCGGGTGGGCACCACGCCGGTGCGGCCCACCACCGCGAAGAGCGGATCTTCCGGCTCCCCGATGCGCGCCGGGAGGTGCCCGGACGAGAGGGTGCGCCCGTCTTCGCTCAGCAGCGCCAGCACCTCGAGGCCGCGCGGCGTCATCAACTGGGTGGCGGCGGTGGTGACGTGCGCCGGCGCCGGTCGGCGGGCCGCGTCGCGCGCCACCTCCTCCAGGGCCTGACTCTGGGCCAGCTCATCCATCGCCCGCCGGACGTCCTCGCGCTGCCGTTCGGCCTCGGCCTGGGCCGCGATCATCAGCTGGTCGATGCGCGCGCGCTGTTGAGCCTCGAGCAGCGCCGAGAGGTTTCGCAGCGCCAGCGGCACCACCACCGCCACCTGCAGGGTCGCCAAGGCGATGAAGGCGAGGACCAGGGTCCAGCGCAGCCGCATGGTGTCACCTTGGCACGGCCGTCGCCGTGGCCTGAAGCGTTGGAAGCATCGGCGCCCGAGGGCGCTTCAGAGCTTGAAGCCCACGCCCACCAGGGCGTTGAGCGTGTACGCGGCGTAGGTGAAGCCGCTGATGTTGATGGTGGGGCCCATGCGCAGCCGGAAGGTGAGCGCGAGGTTGGGCTGGATGAAGTACTCCACGCCGCCGCCGAAGAGGATCGGCAGCCCGAAGGACACCGTGGGGGTGAAGGCGAACCACAGCGGGAGGTCGAAGGCCGCGTGCACGTTCACGCTGGGGTGCACGTGGATGCCGAGCGTCAGCCCCACCGGCAACGCCAGCCCGAAGGCCACCGAGCCCGCGAAGTACAACAGCGGCCCCGGCGCGAACTCCAGCCCCAGGCTGATGAGGTCCTGCTTGATGAGGTTGAGCCGCATCACGCCCTGCAGCTTGAGGCCGGGGACGATGCTGAACATGCCCTCGATGCCGTAGTTGAAGGTGAAGCGCGCGCCGAGGTCGAGGTTCTCGTTCACTCCGTGGAGGAAGGTGCCGCTGAGGCCGGGGAAGCCCACCTCGGCGAGGATGGCGCTGTTGCCCTCGCCGACGGTGGCGCCGGTGGTGGTGCTCCAGCCGGTCGACGCCTCCGGGGCGGGGGCCGCAGGTGCGGCGGCGCTGCGCTCGAGCGTAGAAGATCGCGCTGACCCAGCCGAACAA
>CALNBU010000046.1 GCA_937875615.1 uncultured Archangium sp. | reverse complement strand
GGAAGAGGCTCCGCATGTCGTCGAGCGAGAGGTCGGCGAACATCGGCAGGGCCTTGAGGAAGCCGTAGGCGTCACCGCCGGGCGTGGCCGGAGCTGCGGGCGCGGCGGCGACGACGGGCGCCGCGGCCTTCCCGGGCTCCCGCACGTGCGCGCGCACCTTGGCGGCGGCGGCGGGGTTGTTCGACGCGTCGAGCAGCCGCGCCAGGTACTCCAGCAACGAGGGGTCGGAGCGCGCCGCCTGGGAGGCGCGCGCGGACTCCATCAACAGCTCGATGGCCCGCGGCATCTGGCCGTGCTGCACGTGCAGCTCCGCGAGGCGCAGCGAGGGCCCCACCTCGCCGGGAGAAGAGGCCAGCGCGGTGCGCAGCGTCTCGACCTCGGCGTGGAGGTTGCCCAGCTCGCGGTACACGCCCGCGGCGGCCTCGAAGCGGCGGGCCCGGGCCAACGACTCGGCCAGCGCCTCCCGGGCGCCGGCCTGTTGGTACAGCGCCACCGCCTCGTCGATGCGCCCGGCGCGCTCCCAGGCCGCGGCGGCGCGCAGCAGCTCTCCGCTCTGCTTCCAGGCCTGCGCGGCGCGGACGAACTCGTTGCTCTGTTCGAAGCAGGGCGCCGCCTCGGCCATGTTGTTGGCCAGCTCGAAGACCGCGCCGGCCGAGGCGAAGTCGCGGGCGCGCTTGAACATCAACGCGATGGACTTCTTCAGCTCGAAGGAGGCGATGGACGCCTCTTGCAGCAGGCCCGCGCGGGCGCCGCCGCCGGTCTCTTCGTAGAGCTGCACGGCGGCGTCGAGGTCGCCGCGCGCCAGCAGCGCGCGGAGCGCCGGCACCGGACCACCGACGGCGACGAACTGTCCACCGCCCTGGTCGTCGTCAAAGAACTCGAACTCGCTCGCGTGCGCCATGAAACTCTGGGCCGCAGGTTAGACCGGCGGCCCGCCGCGCGCGACGGGTTAACGGCTACAGAAAGCAGTCGGGCGAGGTGTCCGACGCACAGTAGGAGCCGGACGACGGGCGCGAGACCTGGCACGCGTTGGCGATGTTCTCGAAGGTGTTCTCCAGCGAGAGGTCCGGCAGCTGCTGCGGCGAGGCCCAGCCGCTGACGAGGGCGCTCGAGGCGGAGTGGCGGAAGACGCTGTCGACCACCATGCCCGGCTCCGGCACCCACTGCCGGATGACCAGCAGGGCGTCGCTCTTGGTGGGGCCGCAGCCGTAGCCGTTGGCGCCGCTGTCGCGCGCGCCGCCGTACTCGAAGATGACGTGGCGCAGGCTGTTGCCCGTGCCCGGCGAGGCGTCCCAGTCGATGGAAACCCAGTCGCCGGGCTTCGGGTCGGCCTTCCTCGAGGTGAAGAGGATGGGCGCCTCGGCGGTGCCGTTGGCCACTACCTGGACGCCCGTCTGGCGCCTGCGCGGGTCGCTCAGTGCGAGGCCGGAGCTCAGCTTCCACCCCTTGCCCAGCTGCACCACCACGCCGGGGTCGATGGTCAGGGTGATGACGTCGCCTGCGGCGGAGGTCGAGGGCACGTACATCGAGAGGTACTCCGGGAAGTCGTACGGGATGCCGAGGTTCTTGAGGTGCAGGTCGCCCAGCACCGCTCCCCGGCTGTTGGCGAAGATGGCGTTGATGGCGCTGCCCTCATAGCGACCGGTCGGCAGGGTGGAGAGCGAGAGGGGTTCGACCAGCGCCGCGTAGCGGAACCGCTCCTCGGTGGACTGGTGACCCGACCGGAAGATGGAGAGCTCGCGGGAGTCGTCGGTGAAGCCGCCGGCCGCCGTCAGCTCCAGGCCGAGCGCCGGAGAGTCCATCAGGACGAGGTTGTCGACGCGCACCTGCTGGAGCGGCGCCTCCTGGTTGTCGTCGCCCTTGATGCTGAGGGCCGCGCGGTAGTTGAGGTCGCCGGGAATGCCGCCGCGGTAGATGAGCAGGAAGGCGAGGTCGGCTTTGCCTGCGCTGCCGACGTAGACACCCCCGTGGTAGTCGTTGTCGAAGGGCTGAATCACGATGGGGCGCCCAGCGGTCCCGCGGGCGCGGAGCGTGCCCGCGCTGGTCCCGCCCGCCCGGAGGTAGGCGCGCGTATCCAGCACCACCTGCGCGCAGGGCTCGATGACCAGGGTTCCGCCTTCGTCGATTTCGATGGCGCCGGTCACGAAGTGGGGGCTGCCGCGTGACGTCCACGTCTCGTGCCCGGAGATGGTGCGGGCGTTGTGTCGGGTGCCGGCGTTGTCAGTCCCGTCGATGGCGGGGCAGGTGCTGGCGGTCTGGGTCCCGCCGCCACCGCCGGTGGGGCGGGGATTCGGCGAGGTCTGCCAGCCACCGCCGCTACCGCCACCGCCGCCGCCGTCGGCGTACAGCGCTTCGATTTCCTGGAGAGAGAGCTCGGCGCAGGCCGCGCCGAGGAGGAAGGGGAAGAGCAGGAAGGTTCGCATGCCGCTGCGGAGAGCAGGCGGCTGGCCAGACCTTCATCTCAGTGTTTTCAGCGCGTTAGGCGAGTTGCCCATGCGCCGCGGCGGACTTCAGCCGGTGACGCGCACTCGCTGGTCGATGCGGCCGAACACCGACTCGCCGCGCTCGTTCTTCATCTCGATTTCGACCCGGTCGCCGTGCTTCATGAAGGGCGTCTTCGGCGCGCCCTCGTCGATGGTCTCGATCATCCGGCGCTCGACCAGGCACGAGATGCCCCGCGCGCGGTCTTCGTTGGACACCGTGCCGCTGCCCAGCACCGTGCCGGCGGTGAAGCTGCGCGTCTTCGCCAGGTGCGCCACCAGGTCGAAGAAGCTGAAGTGCATCTCCGGGCCGGCGTGGGTGTCGCCCACCTGCTGCCCGTTGAGCCACGTCTGCAGCGTGAGGTGTACGCGGCCTTCGCGCCAGGCGCCGCCCAGCTCGTCGGGCGTCACCGCCACCGGAGAGAACGCGGTGGCGGGCTTGGCCTGGAAGAAGCCGAAGCCCTTGGCCAGCTCCGGCGGAATCAGGTTCCGCAGGGTGACGTCGTTGACCAGCATCACCAAGCGCACGTGCGGCGCGGCCTGCTCGGCGGTGGTGCCCATGGGCGTGTCACCCAGCACCACCGCGACCTGTTCGACGGCTGCACCGAGGCGATCGGCGAGGTCGGCGGCTTCTCCTACTCCGTGGACGAGCAGCGCCGGCTCTACCTGATCGAGACCGCCGAGAAGGGCATCGACTGGCTGCGCCTGCACGCCAAGGGGCGCCCCGGCCATGGCTCGATGATGCACGACGACAACGCGGTCACCGCGCTGGCCGAGGCGGTCGCC
>CALNBU010000045.1 GCA_937875615.1 uncultured Archangium sp. | reverse complement strand
GCGCTCGGCGAAGTGCTCCAGCACGCGGCGGTTGGGTTGGTGGAAGTAGAAGCGCTCCACGTCGGCGAGGGTGTGGCCGGTGTCGCGCAGGGCGCCGTCGAGGCACGCGCGCATGAACACCGGGAAGCTCTTCGCCACCAGCGGCCCGTTGATGATGAACGACAGGACGGCGTCGGACGCGCGGCCCTGATGCATGTGCCGCAGCGCGCCGCCGCCGCGCCGGAAGACCAGCTCGTCGTAGCCGTTGAAGGCGTGCGAGGACACCACGCGCCCCTCGACGCCGTCATCGCCGCGCATCACCACCGCGCCCGCCGCGTCGCCGAAGACGTACATCGAGAGAAACCCGGAGAAGCCCTTCTGGCCCGGCGTCACCTCCAGCTCCGCGGTGTAGGCCCGGCGGTTCACCAGCGGCGAGGTGAAGGCCGAGGCCACCACCAGCACGGTGCGCAGCGCGCCGGTGGCCAACATGCGCAGGGCGAGGTCCATCACGTAGGGCGTGCCGCCGCAGCCGTCGTCGAGGACCAGCCCGTAGGCGTCGCGCCGGAGCCCCAGCCGCTCGTGCAACGCCATCGCGTCGTGGGAGAAGTTGAGCTCGTCCGGGGTGCAGGCCACCAGCAGCAGCGCGTCGAGCTCGTCCGCGCGCACCTGCGAGCGCTCCAACGCCTGCCGCGCCGCCAGCTCGCACATGTCCACGTTCGAAGCGGGGCCGCTCCCGGCCTCCGGCGCCAGCGCCTCACCGCGCTCGTCGTCGAAGTCCCAGAGGAAGCGGCGCTCCTCGATGCCCGTCTTCTCCAGGATGCGCTCCGGCGTCCACCCGGGCACCGCCCGCACGATGCGCTCGTTGCTGATGGCCCGCGCTGGAACGAAGTGCCCTGCCCCCAGAATCCGTACGTTGTTGCCCACGCTACAGTGCCACTGCAGAGTTTGCGCCACCAACCAACATACTGAAATTACTTCATGACGCACTGTGCAACACATCGTCTACGAATCAGCTCTGCTTCATCGCACTGAGGTAGCGATGATTCATTCATGAAGCATGGTTGAATCATCATCGACATGAAGATTCATCCTCTGGCCAGGGCCCACCGCCGGCTGCTCTCGGTGCGGGTCGTCACCGCTCCCGACATTCACCGCTGTTGGAGCGTCAACGTCTCGCTGCTGGGCATCGGGCTGTTGGGCTCGGTGCGCCACGACGAGGGGCCTCACGAGGGCGACGCGCTGGACCTCGAGCTGCTCCTGCCTGGCAGCGCGCGGCCGCTGCGGGCGCGCGGCGAGGTGCGCTGGAGGAACGACGCCGGGGCGGCGGTGACGCACGCCTCGACGGCCTTCGGCGTCTTCTTCACCGGCTTCGAAGACGACGGGCTGGTGCGACTGTCCAGCTACCTCGAGGACGCCACCACCACCGTGGCGGTGGCCTTCGCCGACGCCATGGCGCGCACCCAGCTGGAGGCGGCGCTGGGAGACCGCGTGCAGCTGGAGTTCGGTGACGACAACCCACAGGTGGAGCGGATCCTCGCGCGCGGCGACGTCTCGGCGCTGGTCATCTGCGGCGACGACGAGGCCCGCTCCCTGCTGCTGGCGGAGCTGGCCGCGGCGGTGACCGAGGACAACCAGACCTTCGGGGGGCGCCCCAGAGATCTCGCGGCGCGCGTGGTGCTGTGCACCGCGACCGACCCGCTGCACGTGGCCCGCCTCTTCGACGGCCGCAAGCTGCACCGCTGGCTGCCGCCGCCGTGGTCCTCCGACGTCCTGCGCGACGCGATCCTCGACGCCTGCGCCGAGCAGGCCATGCGCCTCGAACAGGAGCGCATGGCCATGGAGCTGGAGCGCAGCCTGCAACGTGAGCGCGCGCTCCGGGCGGGGCCGCTCCCCGCGGCGCTGGAGACCGGCCCCGGCTTCCAGAGCGCCTCCATGGCCGCGGTGCTCTCGCAGGTGACCACCGTGGCGCCGTACAAGGTCTCGGTGCTGCTGCAGGGCGAGACGGGCACCGGCAAGGAGGTCATCTCGCGCATCGTGCACCGCATGTCGCCGCGCCGCGACGCCCCCTTCGTGGTGCAGGACTGCGGCACCCTCACCGAGACCCTGCTCGAGAGCGAGCTCTTCGGCCACGTGCGCGGCGCCTTCACCGGCGCGATCGCCGACCACCCCGGCCTCTTCGTGCTGGCCGATGGCGGCAGCGTGTTCCTCGATGAGATCGAGAACACCACGCCCGCGCTCCAGGCGAAGCTGCTGCGCGTGCTGGAGACCGGCGAGGTCCGCCCGGTGGGCGGCAAGCAGGCGCGGCGCGTCGACGTGCGCCTCGTCACCGCCAGCAACCGCGACCTCGCCGCCGAGGTGAAGGCAGGCCGCTTCCGCAGCGACCTCTACTTCCGGCTCAACACCTTCACCATCGAGGTGCCGCCGCTGCGCGAGCGCAGCGACGACGTCATCGCCCTGGCCCGCTACTTCCTCGACCTCTTCAACCACCAGCACGGCAAGGGGGTGATGGGGCTCTCGGTGCACGCCGAGCGCCTGCTGCTGGCCGCCGACTGGCCGGGCAACGTGCGCGAGCTGCGCAACGTGATGGAGCGCGCCGTGCTCCTGTGCCCCACCGGCGCGCTCATCGAGCGCGACCATCTCCCCCGACCGCGCGCCGAGGCCGCCGCGCGCGCGCCGCTGGGCGAGTTGCTGGCCGGGCACGAGCGCGACACGCTGCGCACCGCGCTGTTGCGCAACGAGGGCGTCATCCGGCGCGCCGCCCGGGAGCTGGGCATGAACCCCGTCACCTTCGCCCGCCGCGCGCGCAAGCTGGGCGTCAGCGTGTGAAGAGAACGCTTGACGCTGCGCACCGCCAACGACGACAAGCGGCGCCATGCCAATCCGCCGTGGCGCCGTGAACGTGGCGCGTTTTCAGCTCCAGGGAGAAGTGCCGCGTGACGTCAAGCGCTGGCTCCAGCGGGGGTTGACCCGGGGCGCCTTCGCGCCCATCGACGTGAAGAGCGAAGACGAGCGCACCGCGGGCTTCGTGGAGCTGGAGCGCAGCGACGCGGCGGAGTTCTCTCCGGCGACCCTCTTCTACGGCCAGCAGGCGCTCTTCGCCTGGCGCGTCGACCGCCTCAAGGTGCCCGCGGGGACCCTGCGCACCGCGCTCTCGCAATGGGCTCAGGCCTTCGAGCAGAAGAACGGCCGCGCGCCCGGCCGGCGCGAGCGCGCCGAGCAGAAGGAGGGCCTCAAGAAGCTGCTGCGCGCGAAGCAGGCGCCCGTCACCCGGGTCTTCGAGGTGAGCCTCGACCTGAAGGCCCGCGACCTCTTCGTCTGGGCCACCTCCCGCACCGTGGTCGACGAGGTGCAGGCCGCGGTGGAGTCGCACCTCGAGCTGCGGCTGTTCGCGCGCGTCCCCGCCGCCTTCATGCCGCCCGAGGCCATCGACGCGCTGACGCCGACGCCGGAGCTGTTCGTGGAAGGAGCGCGCTGAGATGGCCAGCAAGCGAGAAGAGCGGGCGTTCCTCCGGGGCGAGGTGGGCGTCGATGGGCAGGCCACCGAAGAAGAGCGGGACGACGCGCAGATCGAGCAGGACAAGGCCCGCGAGGCGCTGCTGCGCGGGCGCACCTGGCTGGGCCGCGAGTGCCTGACCTGGCTGTTGTGGAAGAGCGAGTCGACGGAGGCGGTGCTGCGCGTCGACGACCAGGCGCTCTCGGTGGTCTTCCACGGAAAGGCGCTGCTGCGCGCCGGCGCCGGCGACGTCACCGAGGTGCAGGTGAAGGGCGTCACCGCGCCCTATTCCCGGCTGGTGCGGCACGCGCTCTCGCGCGGGCTGTTGGTCCACACCGCGCGGCTGCAGCTCACCTACGGCGAGCAGCGCTTCGACCTCACCCTCGACGCGGAGTTCTTCGACCTGCGCGCGGTCAAGCTGCCGGCGCTGCTGACCGAGGCCGAGGACGACAAGCTGACCGAGCGCCTCGAGCTGGTGACCCGCGCCTCGACGCTGGTCGATGCGCTGGTGGCGGCCTTCATCCGCGAGCGCCGGTCGAAGCGCTGGGCCAGCGAGACCGTACCGGCGCTGCGGGCCTGGATGACCGCCGACTGACGGCGTCGGTCACCAGGCGAAGCGCACGCCCGCGTAGCCGCCGATCTGCCAGTGCAGCTCCTGCACCCCGGCCTCGTTCGCCTTGTGGAACAGGCCGGTGAGCAGCTGGAAGCTGAGGAACTTGTAGCCGACCTCGAAGTCCGCGAGCGCGCGCGCCGCGTCGAGGCCCACGCCGTCGATGCGCACGCCCAGCGGCAGGTACGAAGCGGAGAGCACCACCCGCGCCTCGCGGTTGTCGACGAAGGCCACCGACACCGTGGGCCCGGCGCCGCCGCCCACCTGCGTGTTGCCCGTGAGGATGAACGGCGCGCGGAGCTCGCCCGCCAGACCAAAGCCGAACCAGCGCAGGTAGTAGCGGAGCGTCAGCAGCACATCGAGCGACGTGTGGGTGGCGACATCGGCCGGAGCGAGCTGGCCCAGCAGACGACCCCAGAAGCGAATCTCGAGGCCCGAGGCCATGCCGTCGGACGGCGCCACGCCCCAGATGCCGAAGTGCGCCCCCAGCAGGCCGGCGAGCCCGAAGCCACCGGGAGAGAGGCCGACGCCGCCGACGTTGAGGAACACGCTGCCGCCGCCGCGCTCGTGCGTGGCGTCGATGACGATGGCCGCGGCCTGCTTCTGCGCCTCCTCGTAGTTCTTCTCGGCGGCGACGCGCTCCTTCTCTGCCTCGGCGGCCTCGGCCACCAACTGCTGCGCCAGCGCGGGGTTGGCGCTGACCGCGTCGACCGCGGCCTTCTTCTTCTGGGTCTCGACGGTGCGCGACGCAGCGAGCTGATCTTCGGCGTCCTTGATGAGCTTCGCCTTCTCGGAGCGCTGCGCGATGACCTTCGCGTCGCGCGCCTCCACCTTCTTCAGCTCCTCCGCCTCGCGCGCCTTGCGCTCCTCCGCCTCCTTCTCCTTCTTGGCGAGCGCCGCGGCCTCCGCCTCGTCGCGCTTGCGCTGCTTCTCCGCCTCTTCCTTCTTCTGCTGCTCTTCCTTCGCCCGCTTCTCCTCCACCTCGCGGTTCAGCGCGGCCTCCTTCGCCTGCCGCTCCGCCTCTTCCCGGGCGCGACGGTCCTCCACCGCCTCACGCCGCTTCTGCTCCTCCAGCGCCGCCTGCCTCGCCAGCTCCTCGCGCTTGAACTGCGCCTCGCGGTCCTCGGCCCGGCGGCGGTCCTCGGCGTCGCGCGCGTCCTGCTCGCGCAGCGACTGGGCATACTGCTTCTCCTGGTCCTTGCGGCTCTCGGCCTCGGCCAGCTTCTGTTGAGCCTCCTGCTGCTCCTTCAGGCGCTGCGCCTCCACCTGCTCCCGCCGCTGCGTCTCGCTGGCCGCCAACGCGCGCTGCTCCTGCTCGCGCTTCGCCAACGCGTCCTTCTCCTGCTGGATGCGGCGCGCCTCCGCCTCCGCGGCCTCCCGCGCCTGGCGCTCCTCCGTGGCCTTCACCGC
>CALNBU010000044.1 GCA_937875615.1 uncultured Archangium sp. | reverse complement strand
GGCAGCGGCGAGGGCTCGGTGTGTACCCAGCCCTGCCAGCCCGCCTGCCCCGCCGAGCTCCCGGTGTGCTGGGTCGACCGCTGCGCCCCACAGTAGGCCGCGCGGCTGGGGGCACTTGAACTCGTCAGCCTGGCGGGACATAGGGCGTCCCCTCGACCCGCCATGGACGTCTCCGAACGAACCCTCTCCTCGCTGGGCTTTGACGACATCCGCGCCGCGCTCTCCGCCCGGTGCCGCACCGAAGTGGGCAAGGAGCGCGCGCTGGCCCGCCCCTTCCTCGCCTCCCGCGACGAGGTGTTGTCCGCGCTGGCCCTGGCCGGCGAAGCCCGGGCCCTCAAGTCAGAGCCCATCACCCTGCCCGTCACCGGCGTGGCTGACATCCGCACCTGGATCGACCGCGCCGCGAAGGGCGGTCTGCTGGAGCCGCTGCAGCTGCGCAGCGTGACCCAGTCACTCTTCAGCTTCGAGCGCACCCACGAGCTGTTGGCGGAGCGGGCGGAGCGCTACCCGGGCCTCGCGCGCCTCGGGGCGCGGCTCCCCGTGCTGACCCGGCTGGCCACCAGGCTCGACCGCGCCATCGAGGAGAGCGGTGAGATCTCCGATCGCGCCAGCGGCGAGCTGCGCGAGGCCCGCGACCGCGCGCGCGGCCTGCATCGACGCATCCGCGGGCGCCTCGACGAGCTGCTGCACGACGCCAAGTTCACCGAGTCGCTCCGCGAGGGCTACTACTCGGTGCGCAACGATCGCTACGTGGTGCCGGTGAAATCGTCGCACCAACGCGAGGTGAACGGCATCGTCCACAACGCCTCCCAGTCCGGGCAGACGCTCTTCGTGGAGCCGACGGAGCTCATCGGGCTCGGCAACGAGCTGGCCATCGCCCAGTCGGTGGTGCTCGAGGAGGAGCGCAAGGTGCTCCTCGACCTCTCGGAGCTGGTGGGGAGAGAGGCCGGGCGGCTGCTTGAGGGCGTGTTTCACGTGAAACAACGTCTGGCTCGAAAGGCGAACGTCATGAAGCTGAACATCGAGATCGACTGCACCCCGGCCGAGGCCCGCGCCTTCCTCGGCCTGCCCGACGTGACGCCGCTCAACGATCATC
>CALNBU010000043.1 GCA_937875615.1 uncultured Archangium sp. | reverse complement strand
CAGCTGTGTCCTCGTGCTCCGCGTCGACGGAGCCGGCGAGGCCCACGTGCGCGTCAGCTACCTCGTGCCCTGCGCGGTGTGGCGCCCGGCGTACCGGGCCACGCTGGCCAGCGGGCAGGTGACGCTGGAGGCCGAGGGCGTGGTCTGGCAGCGCACCGGCGAAGACTGGGACGACGTGGAGCTGCGCTTCTCCACCGCGCGCCCCACCCTGGGCACCACCCCGCCCACGCTGGAAGACGACGTGCTGCACCTGCGCCTGAAGCTGGCGCAAGAGAAGCACACCGTCGACGTCACCCTGCGCGAAGAGGCCATCCAGTCGGCCGGCGAGGCGTCCGGGGAGCTGCCCGGCCTCGATGACGGCGGCGAGGCGAGGCTGCTCACCGCCCCGGCGCGCACCTCGGTGAAGAGCGACGGCCAACCGCAGCGCGTCGGGCTGTTCTCCTTCACCGCACCGGCCACGGTGGAGCGCATCTGCCCCGCCGAGCTGTCGAGCCTGGTGTACGTCATCGCCCGCTTCACCGCCGGGCAGCTGCTGCTCGCGGGCCCCGTGGATCTCCTCCGCGACTCCGGACTGGTGGGCCGGGGTCAGCTCCGCTTCGCCGCGGCCGGTGAGACGGTGAAGCTGTCCTTCGGGAACGAAGATGGTCTGCAGGTGGTGCGGGAGAGCGACGAGAAGGTGGAGGAGGCCATGTTGACCGGCCGCCGCACCACCACCCGCCGGGTGAAGCTGCACGTCTCCAACACCCGCCCGGAGGCGACGCGCCTCATCGTCGAGGAGCGCGTGCCCGTCTCCGAGGTGAAGGAGGTGGAGGTGCAGGTGTTGACGCGCGACTGCGCGCCGGCGCCCTCCACCGTGACCCGGGAGGGCATCGCGCGCATCGAGCTCGAGCTGGCGGCGCAGTCGACGAAGACCGCGCGCTTCTCGTGGGAGCTGTCAGCCGCCGCGAAGGTCAGCGGCGTGTAGCCTCACCCGTAGGAGCGCTCTTTCTTCTCCTGCTCTTCCTTGCAGCGGATGCAGAGCGTCGTCACCGGGCGGGCCTCGAGGCGCTTGATGCTGATGGGCTCCTCGCAGCGCTCGCACATGCCGAAGCTGCCGTCCTCGACGCGGAGCAGCGCCTTCTCGATCTTCTTGAGGAGGAACTTCTCGCGGTCGCGGAGCCGGAAGGCCATCGACTGCGCGTACTCGCTCGACGCCTGATCGATCTCGTCGGGGAGATCATCGGTGTCGAAGTTCGACTCTTCTTCCATCGTCTTGCGCGCGTTCTCGATGATCGCCTTGCGGCTGTCTTCCAGCGTCTTCTTGAAGCGCTTGAGATCTTTCTGCGAGAAGTGACCCTTTTCTGACATTGGCTCCTCAAAGGCTGAAAAACAAAGGCGCGGCAGTATGGTAATCTGAATGCTGTAAGTCAAGGGCACTTGAAATAAGTCTTTGAAATCACTTACACGGGCGTACACTCATCGCGCTTATGTCGGAGAGCAATCGCCTCGATCGTGAGTTTCTCAAGAGCGCGCTCGCGCTCGCCAGCCAGAGCGAGATCGACCACCTGATGGTGATCGGCGACGTCCCCATCTCGCCGAACGACCTGCGCGGCCGGCGCTGTCGCGCCAAGCTGATCTACGCGGTGACCAACGCGGCCATCGCCGCCGAGCTGACCTCGCGCAAGGAGAAGGCCATCGTCATTCCGGCCTACGACTACTCGCGCACCGAGCGGGTGAAGATGGCGATCGTCTCGGCCCTGGCCCAGGGCGCCTTCAAGGAAGGCGACGCGGTGCTGTGTCTCACCGGCCGCATCGGCCGCCACCTCGACACCATGATGACCATGCGCATCGGTGGCTCGCTCGACGACCGGGTGGCGCTGGAGGGCGTGAAGCTGGGCGACGAGTTCAACTCCCAGGTGGTCGACGCGCTCATCCAGCTCGCGCTGCAGATCGGCCAGGAGGGCTTCGAGGGCCACCCGGTGGGCACCATCCTCACCATGGGCGACCACAACGCGGTGATGGAGACCAGCCGGCAGCTCACCATCAACCCCTTCCAGGGACTCTCGGAGAGCGAGCGCAACGTGCTCGACCCGAAGATCCGCGAGGCCATCAAGAACTTCTCCGTGCTCGACGGCGCCTTCGTCATCCGCGAGGACGGTGTCGTCCTGGCCGCGGGGCGCTACCTGTCCGCGGCGGATGAGGCCGTGAAGATTCCGCTCGGTCTGGGCGCGCGGCACGCTGCCGCCGCCGGCATGACGTCCACCACGGGCTGCATCGCCCTGGTCGTGAGCCAGACGTCCGGCGCGGTGCGGCTCTTCAAGGGCGGCAACATCGTGCTCGAGCTCCACCAGACCGCCAGGAGAACCTGAGAATGGCCCGCCTCAACTTCGAAGTGCCCAACACCCTGCCCGTCGATGACGCGAAGCAACGCGTCGAAGCGCTGCTCACCTACTGGCAGCGCAAGTACGGCATCGCCGCCACGTGGACCGGCGCTTCAGCGAAGCTGACCGGCAAGGCCATGGGCGTCAGCATCGACGCCTCGCTCAACGTCGAGGACCGCCGCATCGCCGGGGAAGGCCCCGACCCGGGCTTCCTGCTCCGCGGCCAGGCCACGAAGTACATCCAGAGGAAGTTCGGCCAGTACCTCGACCCCACCACGCCGCTCGATGAGCTGAAGCGGCGCGCCGATGGCGAGTGAAAAAATCCGTCGTCGCAATACCCGACACTTCCGCGGCTGACGAACAGCCGAAACCCGCTACAGTCCGCAAGAATTTCGCAAAGGGGACGCGGTGAGTCAGCCCAAGTCGAGTGACGCGCAAGCGGAGCTCGAAACCATCATCAAGAACGAAGTCGACGCCGCCGCCCCTGCGCTGGCGACGCCCATGCCGCTGACCAACCCGGTGCCCGGCACCGGGCGCTCCGCCGCCTCTCTCTCTCCCGCCCGCGACATCACCCGCCCCCAGTCGCCGGAGCACGCCGTCGCCGAACCCGAGGTGGGCACCCGAATCCACCACTACGAGGTGATCCGCCTGCTGGGTCGCGGCGGCATGGGC
>CALNBU010000042.1 GCA_937875615.1 uncultured Archangium sp. | reverse complement strand
GTCTTCGAGGACTTCGAAGCGGTGGTCTTCGAAGACTTGGGCACGAACTTCGCCTTCACCTTGATCGATGACCGGTACGCCTTCTTCAGCGTCACCGCGCAGGAGGGCGACGTCATCTTCGCCTCTCTCGACGCCGTGCCTGACAGGTCCGACGCCGGCACGACGGCCGGCAACCTCACCTTCACCCTGACGCTGACCGACGCCGACGGCGACACGCTGCTGCTGGTCAACGACACCAACACCACGCTCTCGATGACGCGCAGCGACGCCGGCCTCGCCGTCACCGTGCCCACCTACCCCTCCGAGTCGTTGGTCTGGCGCGCGCGCGCCACCGGCACCTACGGCCTGCGGGTGGCGAAGACCAGCGGCGCGGTGAACACCTCGTACCTGCTCTCGGTATCCACCGGCTGCAACCCGGAGCCGCTCACCGTCACCGGCTACTCGCCCACCACCGGCACGCCCGCCGGCGGCACCGAGCTCACCCTGACAGGCACCGGATTCTCGCAGGGCAGCGACGTGTACGTGGGCGGCCAACGCGCGGAGAAGGTCAGCGTCAGCCCCACGCAGCTGGTGGTGCGGGTCCCGGCCATCGACTTCGGCCCGGCCAGCGAGCCCATCATGGTCACCGACAGCCTCGGCCGCCCCGCCTGGGACGACGTCTTCGTCTACGAAGACCCGGCCGGGCAGGCGCCCACGGTGCTCTCGGTGACGCCAGACCGCGTGCCGCTCGCCGGCGGCCAGGCGCTGGTGGTCACCGGCAGCGTGTTCCGCCCCGGAGCGCAGCTGTTCATCGACGGCGTGCTGATTCCAGGCGCCATGGTCGTCTCCTCCACCCGAATCCTCGCGACCGCGCCCGCCCACGCCGCGGGCGTGGTGAACGTGACCGTGGAGAACACCGACGCGCTCACCCACACCCTCGCCAGCGCGCTGCACTACGACGCACCGCCGGTCATCACCTCGGTCACCCCCTCCAGCGGCCTCACCACCGGCGCGGAGCTCATCACCCTGGCGGGCCAGAACTTCCGTGACGGCACCCGCCTCTTCGTGGGCGCGGTCGAGGCCACCTCGGTCACCCCCGCCGGCAACGCGTTGTCGCTCACCGCGCTGACGCCCTTCTCCTCCACCGCCGGCGCGATGGACCTCCTCGCCCGCGACGTGCACGGACAAGAGGGCACGCTGCCGGGCGGCTACACCTACCTCTTCGCGCCGCCGGCGCTCTCCACCGTGGCGCCGGTGCGCGGCTTCGCTTCCGGCAACACGCTGCTGACGCTGACCGGCACCGGCCTCCGCGCCGGCGCGCAGGTGAACTTCATCGTGGGCGGCGTCTCTCAGCCCGGCACCAGCGTCGCGGTGGTGGGTACGCAGGCCACCGGCCTCACCGTGCGCACTCCGGCCCACGCGCCGGGGCAGGCCGACGTGCAGGTGGTGAACGACGACCTCCAGCAGGTGACGTTGCCCTCCGCGTACCGCTTCGACGGGCCTCCGGTCATCGCCGGCGTCAGCCCCTCGCAGGGCCCCACCGATGGCGGCGTCAGCGTCACCCTCACCGGCTCCGAGTTCCGCCCTGACGCCAGCGTGTGGTTCGCCGGCATCGCCGCCACGCAGATAGTGGTGGCCGGAGACGGCCTGTCGATTGCGGCGGTCGCCCCCGGACGCACGCTCAACGGCCCGGTGCCGGTGCGGGTGCGCAACACCGACACCCAGGAGTCGACGCTCGACGCCGGCTTCACCTACGTCTACCCCGCACCGACGGTGGCGGCGGTGACGCCCGCGCGCGGCTTCCAGTCGGGCAACACGCTCATCACCCTGACCGGCGCCAGCTTCTTCAGCACCCCGCAGACCTCCGGCCCGCCGACCATCACCGTGGGCGGCGCCGAGGCCACCGACGTGACCTTCGTCAACCAGACGACGGTGCGCGCGCGCACGCCGGCCGGTACGCCGGGGCTGGCGGACATCGTGGTCACCAACCGCGACGGACAGAGCGCCGCGCTGCCGCAGTCGTTCCTCTACGAAGCCTCGCCCACCATCGCCGCGGTCACCCCGTCGGTCGGCCCTGCGCAAGGCGGCACCCGCATCACCATCACCGGCAGCGACTTCCTCAACGGCGCCAACGTCACCGTGGGAGGCGTCCCGGCCTTCGCGGTCTCGGTGCAGAGCGCCACCTCGCTCTCCGCCACCACCAGCCTGATGCCCGCCGGCGCGCACGACGTCATCGTCATCAACCCCGACGGACAGCAGGGTTGGCTGAGCGGCGCCTTCACCGCAGAAGAGGGCCCGCAGCTCAGCTCGCTCACGCCCCTCGCCGGGGTGACGGAAGGCGGCACCGAGGTGACGCTCACCGGCTCCGGCTTCGCGACCGGCGCGCAGGTCTTCTTCGGTGTGGCAGCGGCCACCGAGGTGACGTTCGTCTCCAGCGGAGCGCTGACCGCGAGGACCCCGGCGAACGCCACCGGGCTCACCGACGTCACCGTGCGCAACCCCGACGGCCAGTCCACCACCCTGCAGAGCGCCTTCCGCTTCGTGGCCACGCCCACCCTGCTGTCGGTGGAGCCCTCGGAGGGCAACGTGGTGGGCGGTGAGGTGATTCGCCTGCTGGGCGCGGGCCTGGGCGCCGACTCGACCGTGCGCTTCGGAGACACGGCCGCGCCCGCCGTCACCTACGTCAACTCGGGCGAGCTGCACGTCATCGCGCCGGCGCACGCGCCCGGCGTGGTCGACGTCACCGTCACCACCCGCGCCACCGACCTGGTGTTGACCGCCGGCTACACCTACTCCCGGGGGCGGCCGGTGGTGCAGCAGCTGACGCCCTCCTCTGGCTCGACGGCCGGCGGCACCTCGGTGAGCATCAGCGGCTCCGGCTTCGCGGCCGGGGCGACCGTCACCTTCGCCGGGCAGGCGGCCGCGCAGCAGACGGTGGTGTCGGGCACCCTGATTCGCGCCGTCACGCCGGCCCATGAGGCGGGCACGGTGGCGGTGACGGTCACCAACCCCGACGGAGACCACGGCACGCTGGCGACGGGCTTCCAGTACACCACGCTGCCGCCCACCATCGACGACACGCTGCGCGACGGCGGCAGCGGCGCGGTGGGCACCCCGCCCACCGGAGAGACGGTGCAAGGTGGCGTGGGCTGCGGCTGCACCAGCTTCGATGGCTCGCTGTTGAGCTTCGCGTTGCTGGCGCTGGTGGCGCGACGGCGCCGGGCGACGCGGGCCTGACGGGCGGCGCGCCGCGCAGGCTCACGGCGCGCGCCTCAAGGAGCCGTCGTGCCGAAGCGG
>CALNBU010000041.1 GCA_937875615.1 uncultured Archangium sp. | reverse complement strand
AGGCGGTGGTGGAGGTGCTGTACACGCGGCGCTTCGATCGCTCCGCCGAGGCCCTCGACCGGCTCAAGGTGGTGCTGGAGGCGCTCAACAGAGAGCACCTGGAGGTGCGCCTCGCCGCGCGGGAGCTGGAGGCGGGCTTCGTGCAACCAGTGAAGGTGGAGCCGGTCGACCTCGACTTCCAGAAGAACCTGGGGCCGCTGCTCGCCTCGCGCATGTTGCCCACGGTGTTGTTGATGATGCTGCTGCTGGGGGCGCTGTACCCCGCGGTCGACCTCACCGCCGGTGAGCGGGAGCGCGGCACCCTGGAGACGCTCTTCGCGTCGTCGGTGCGACCGGTCGACGTGATGTTCGCCAAGTACCTCACGGTGAGCGCGGCGGCGGTGGTGTCGGCGCTGGCGAACCTCGGCGCCATGGCGCTCACCTTCCGCGCCGGGTTGTCGCTGGGTCCCGCAGCGCTCGACTTCACCATCAGCTGGCGCCAGGTGCTGATGCTGCTGCTGTGCGTGGTGCCCTGCGCGCTGCTGCTGTCGGGCGCGGCGCTCGCCGTGGCCTCGCTGGCGCGCAGCTTCAAGGAGGGCCAGACGCTGATGACGCCGGTGATGCTGGTGGGCATCGTCCCCGCGATGCTGAGCCAGATGCCGGGCTTCGAGCTCACCACGTGGACCGCGCTGGTGCCGCTGCTCAACGTGGCGCTGTTGATCAAGGCGGTGATGCTCGACACCGCGACCGCGTCGCAGGTCGCGCTCACCAGCCTCTCGGTGCTGCTGTGCGCGGCGGCGGCGCTCTACGCGGCGGCCCGCGCCTTCAGCCGCGAACTGTTCGCGCAATCACCCGGAACGAAGTCCGTCGGAGGCCGTACATGAACAAGCTGCTGCCCTGTCTTCTCCTGTTGTCGGTCTCGGGGTGCGTCTGTCACACCGTCGAGCCCGGCGTCCGCTCGGTGCAGGTCACCTGGGGCAAGCTGAAGGACCCGGCGCTGGGTGAGGGCTTTCACACCGCTGGCGTCGGCACCAGCTTCAACGACGTGTCCATCCGCACCCAGAAGCGCGACTTCAAGGCCGACTGCTTCTCTTCGGACCTCCAGCACGTCGACATGATGGTGGCGGTGCTGTTCCGCATCCCCGACTCGAAGGTGATCGACGTCTTCCGGCAGTACCACGGCGAGCCCTTCGAGGTGCTCATCGCGCCGCGGGCGCAGGAGTCGGTCAAGGAGGTGACCGCCGTCCGCTCCGCGGAGCACATCGTGAAGGACCGAGAGAAGGTGAAGGCCGAGGCGCTGCAGTCGCTCAAGGAGAAGGTCGGCGACATCATCGTCATCGAAGATCTCATCGTGGTCGACGTGAAGCTCTCGCCGCAGCTCGCGCAGGCCATCGAGCAGAAGATGGTGCAGGAGCAGGAGGCGGCCAAGGCCCGCTTCACCAAGCAGAAGGCGGAGATCGACGCGGAGATCACCATCGCCCAGGCCAAGGGCGAGGCTGACGCGGCGGTGCTGAAGGCCGAGGCCGACGCGCGCGCCATCAAGATTCGCGGCGACGCGCTCCGACAGAACCCCAACATCGTGCAGCTGCAGTTGGTGGAGAAGTGGAACGGGGTGTCGCCGCAGATCGTCTCCGGTGGAGGCGGTGGTCTGGGGATGCTGCTGCCCGGACTCAAGGACGGGCACTGAGCGCGTGCCTCACCGCCGCCGCGCGGCGCGCCGCGTGAGCAGCAGCAACCCCAGCCAGGCCAACGCGCTCATCGGAGCGCCTTGACAGCCACACCCACCGAGCACCGGCTCGTCGTGCCGTCCGCTGCCGCCATCAGCCGTCGTGCCGCCATCAGCCGTCGTGCCCGCGTCAGCCGTCGTGCCCGCGTCGACCGTCGTGCCT
>CALNBU010000040.1 GCA_937875615.1 uncultured Archangium sp. | reverse complement strand
GGCAGGAGATCGCGACCTGCTCGGTGCCGATCCGCCACGGCGTGGCGCGGTGTCGCTTCGAGGGCATTCCCGCCGGCCGCTACGCGGTCGGTGTGATGCACGACGAGGACGCCGACGGCCGCTTCGTGGAGAGCCCCGCCCGCTTCGCGCCTCAGCGCTACGCGCTGGTCAGCACCGACATCCTCATCGCCTACCCGTCGCTCTCCGCGGCCATCGACGTGGTGAAGTGGCTGCAGGTCGGCCTCACGCTCCAGCTGACGGTCTCGCACTTCAAGCAGCAGCAGGTGCTCTACGGCGGCGACGTGCTGGGCGACAACCCGCAGCGCCAACTCCAGGAGAACCCCGACTACGACGCGCGGGTGGGCATCGACCTCCCGGGCCAGGTGGGCGTCACCGCCATCGGCGGCGTGATGTTGCGCCCCACCGACTGGCTGTCCTTCGGCGTCTCGGTGCGCCCGCCGATTCCCTTCCGGGCGCGCGGCGCGGTGAGCGTCGACCTCCCCGAGTACTTCACCAACACCGCCGGCGCCCGCGTCGACGGGCCACGCACCTGCGGACCGAAGAACGACCAGCTCTGCGCCGACCTCACCATGACGCTCCCGCTGGAGGTGCGCATCGGCGCGCGCGTGCTCCCCGTGCGTCACGCCTGCGCGCTGGGCGACAGCACGCGGCTCGACTGCGGCCTCGGCGTCAACGCCGACTTCGTCTACCAGGGCTGGAACTCCGTCGACAAACTGCAGGTGACGCCCGACGGCGTGGAGGTGGTGGCCAACCTCGCCGGCACCGAGTCGCGCATCCCCATCAAGGGCTTCGCGGTCGAGAAGAACTGGGTCGCCACCTACAGCGCGCGCGTGGGCGCCAGCTACCGCCTCTTCCAGTACCTCTCCGCCAGCGCCGGCTTCATGTACGAGACCGCGGCCGCGACGCAGTCCTCCTTCTCCGTGGACTGGACCCACCCCGCACGCTTCTTCGTCACCGGCGGCCTCACCGGCCACCTGGGTCCCATCGACGTCATCGCCGGCATCCAGGGCACGCCCACCCAGACGGTGGACATCACCGAGAGCGCGGTGCTGCGCGCCGGCACCACCAACCCCGGCGACCCGGGCTACTCGCCGGGCCTCGCGGTGGGCAACGGGCGCTACACCAGCGGCGGCTTCGCGGTGCTGCTGGGCGTGCGCGGAAACTTCAACTCCCTCGTGCCGCAGGCCGCGGCGCCCATCGAGCCCTCCACCGCCCCCAGCCCGGCGCCAGTGGAGGCCGCGCCCGCCGCGCCCGCCGAATAGGTCCCCACGACGCAAGCCCCGTGCCGGCGGTGGATCGCTTCCCCTTGCCCTCGGCAACCTACGGGTGCGATGACCGCGTTGGTTCTCTCCTTCGGGCCCATGTCGAACGACTTTGCTCTCGCGGCAGACCCGCTTCGCGCCCTCGCACTCGCCGCGCGAGACGGAGAAACCATTGCGTTTACACGCCTTTATGAATCAACCCGGGAGCAGGCGTGGCGGGTGCTGTACCGGGTGGTGGGGCACAGCCCCGACCTCGAGGACCTGGTGCAGGAGTCGTACATCCAGCTGATGCGGGCGCTCAAGACGTACCGGGGCGACTCCAGGGTCACCACCTTCCTCCACCGGGTCTGCGTCAACGTGGGGCTGATGCACCTCCGCGGGAAGCGCCGGAAGAAAGAGGAGCTCACCGAAGCGTCGCCCGAGCGCGAGGCGGGGGAGCAGCACGACCCCGAGCGCGCGGCCCAGGTGAAGCAGGCCGCCGCGCTGGTGCAGCGGGCGCTGGCCACCATGAGCGAGGAGAAGGCGCAGGTCTTCGCCTACCACGAGCTGCTGGGCCTCAAGCCGGAGGAGATTGCCGAGCTGGTGGAGTGCCCCGTCAACACGGTGCGCTCTCGTCTCAACCGCGCCCGGGTGGACTTCACCGAGGCCGTGGTGAAGCTGAAGGGAGTCTCCCCATGAGTCACCTTTCGACCGACACGCTCTGGAGCCTCGCGCGCAAGCAGGCCAGCGCCGCCGAGGCGGCCGAGGCGCACGCCCACCTCGCGGACTGCGCGGAGTGCCGGGTCTCGCTCGAAGACGTGCTGATGGCCACCAACGTGCTGGCCACGCTGCCGGAGCCGCCGCCCATGCCCCAGGCGCTCGCGCGCCGCGTGGGAGAGTCGCTGGCCGAGGCGCTCGATGCGCAGAGCGCGCGGGCCTTCACCAGCTGGTGGCAGCAGCTCTTCACGCCGCGCTTCCTGCTGGTGTCCGCCGCCGCGCTGGCGCTGGTGGTGGCCGGCGCCTGGTGGCGCGCGCCGTCCGAGACCACCGCCCCGACGCCCGTCCCCATCGCCCAGCCCACGCCGAGACCAGACCCCGCGCCCATCCCCACGACCGCGGCGCCGACGGAGGCGGTGGTGGCGAGCGCGCGCAAGGCGTCCACCGAGAAGACCGCGCGGCTCCGCGAGGGCGCCACCGTGGCCACGCAGGCCGGAGGCCAGGTGTGGATGAAGCTGCCGGATGGCTCGCGCGCCGGCCTCACCGGCGGCTCCGAGGTGAAGCTGGCCAGCATGCAGGCCCACGAGGTGACGCTGGAGGTGGCGAAGGGCAGCCTGGCGATGGTGGTGCCGCACCGCGAAGACCGGGTGCTCAAGGTGCTGGCGGGCGAGGTGGAGGTGAAGGACCTCGGCACCCGCTTCCTGGTCTCGCGCACCACGCAGCGCACGCTGGTCGCCGTCGAAGAGGGCGAGGTCGAGGTGTCGACGCCCGGTGGCCGACGCGACGTGAAGGCCGGCCGCGCGGTGAGCTGGGCCAACGGGAAGCTGACCGAGTTCGACTGGGACCCCGCCCCCGCGGCGCCGGTGCGCGCCGCGCCACCTCAGCCCCGCCCCCAGCCGCAACCTGACGCTGGCGAGCCCGAGGCCGCCGCGCCCGAGAGCATCGCCCGCCTGGGCGGCGAGGACGACGAGGCGCTCGACGTGGAGGACGACGAAGAAGACCCGGAGCCCGAGCCCGAGCCGGCGATGTCGCCGCCGCCGCTGCCGCGGAGCCCCCCCACCACGGTGACCAAGCCCAAGCGCGGCTTCTCGCTGCAGAAGCTGGAGCGGAAGCTGCGCACGCTCGGCGCGCGCTTCACCTCACCGCACGCCCGCGAGGCGCAGGTCAACAACATCGGCCTGTCGGTGGAGGCCGGCGACTGTGAGTACGCGCTGGTGCTGGCCGGGAAGTGGCTGGCGGCGCCGACCTCGCGGCTCAAGCAGGAGCCGGAGCTCCGGCGGCAGGTCAAGCGCTACCAGGCGCACTGCCTGCGGGCGTTCGGCCGCGACGACGAGGCCGCGGCCATCGAAGACGGGCTCTAGGCCGGGCGGGCGTCGAGGCCGCCACGAAGTCGCGGGCGTCGGAGATTTCAGGCAATAGTCGCGCCGCATGTCTCTGACCGTCTTCCGCAGTCGGCGCGTGGTGACCCCCGAAGGCGTGCGCCCCGCCTCGGTGCAT
>CALNBU010000039.1 GCA_937875615.1 uncultured Archangium sp. | reverse complement strand
CGGGCCTCGCCATCGAGCTGCCCTTCGCGCAGCGCAACCAGGGCCCCCGCGCGGTGGCCCGGGCCCAGCAGGAGACCGAGAAGGCGCGCCTGCAGTCGCAGGTCCGCCGCGTGGCGCGCGAGGTGGCCACGGCGCTGCGCAGCTACCAGGCGCGCCGCGCCCAGCTCCGCGTGTTGACGCACGCCGCGCTCCCCAACGCGCGCCGGACGCAGTCGCTCATCGAAGAGGGCTGGCGCGCCGGCCGCTTCGACGTCTTCCGTCTCACCACCGCGACCCGCGACACCCTGCGGCTCGAACGGGAGCATGTCGACACCCTGCTCGCCGCCTGGACTGACTGGGTGGAACTGCAACGTGCCTCAGGAGGGCTCAAGAAATGACCACTGCCACGCTTCCTCCGCCCGACGCCGCTCAGAAAAAGCGCTGGCTGTACGCCGGTGCCGGCGTCCTCAGCGTCATCGTGCTGGCCTTCGTGGCCCGCGGCGCCTTCCAGCCTGAGCCCCCGTCCGCGCCCGTCGAGCGCGTCACCCCGTGGATGGAAGACGGCGTCATCCACTACCCGGCAGGCTTCGCCTCGCGCGAGAAGATCACCTTCGGCACCGCCGAGGAGACCGAGCTGACGCCGAACCTCTACGTCACCGGCCAGGTGGTGCTCGACGGTCGTCGGGTGAGCGCGCTGGGCGCGCGCATCGAGGGTCGGCTCCGCGCGCTCCACCGCATCGAGGGTGAGCGGGTCGAGCAGGGCGAGATCGTCGCCGAGCTGGAGAGCGTGGAGCTGGGCCGCGCCCAGGCCGACGTGCTCAAGGCGCGCGCGAAGGAAGAGGTGGCGCGCGTCGACGCCGACCGTGAGCGCAAGCTGGCCGACGCGAAGGTCTCGGCCGAGCGCGACGCGCAGTTCGCCGAGGCCAACCTCAAGGGCCTGATCGCCGAGCGCGTGGCCACGGAGCGCACGGTGGAGGCGCTGGGCGGCTCCATGAACGGTGAGCTGGGCGTGCTCAAGCTCAAGAGCCCCATCGCCGGTAAGGTGGTGGAGCTCAAGCGCCGCCGCGGCGAGACCGTCTCCCCCACCGACACGGTGATGGTGGTGGCCGACCTCTCGCGCGTGTGGGTGGAGCTGACGGTGTTCGAGCGCGACGTGCCCGGCGTGCGCGTGGGTGACGAGGTCGACATCAAGCTGCCCGCCGACAAGGGTCACGTCTTCCACGGGACGGTGGCCCACGTCTCCGAGGTCATCGACCGCGACACCCGCGCCGCCCACGTGCGCGTGGAGCTCGAGAACCCCGATGGGCGCCTGCGCTCCGGGCTGTCGGTGACGGCGGTGGTGCACACCACCGGGCCGCGCGACACCCGCCTCACCATTCCCCGCAGCGCGGTCACCCGCGTCGACGGCAAGCCCACCGTGTTCGTCTCCGCCGGCACCGACGCGGTGGAGCCGCGCGTGTTGAAGCTGGGGCCCGAAGACGCCGACGACGTCGCCGTGGTCGAAGGGCTCAAGGTCGGCGAGCAGGTGGTGACCTCCGGCGTGCTGGCCCTCAAGGCCGAGGTCTTCCGCTGACATGCTCTCCCGCCTCGTCGAGCTGAGTGTCCGATACCGGGGAGGCGTCACCGGCGCCCTGCTGGTGATGTTGCTGGCCGGTGGTTTCGCGGCGTCGCGGTTGCCCATCGACGCCATGCCCGACGTCAGCACCGTGCAGGTCGCGGTGCTGACCGAGGCGCCGGGCCTCTCGCCCATCGAGGTGGAGCGCATGGTGACCGCGCCCATCGAGCTGGCCTTCAACGGCTTGCCCCGACTGCAGGAGCTGCGCAGCGTCAGCCGCCCCGGGCTCTCCGCGGTGACGGTGGTCTTCGAGGACACCATGGACGTGTGGTTCGCCCGCCAGTTGGTGAGCGAGCGGCTGCGCGAGGTGACCGCCGACCTCCCGGCCTTCGTGGCGCCGCCGCAGCTCGCGCCGGTGTCCACGGGCCTGGGCGAAATCTACATCTTCGTGGTGCGCAGCGAGACGGGCGACCACTCGCCGATGCAGCTGCGCACGCTCCTCGACTGGGAGATTGGCCCGCGAATCCGCGGCGTGCCCGGCGTCATCGAGGTCAACCCCATGGGCGGGGAGCTCAAGCAGTTCCACGTCAGCACCAGCCCGGCGCGCCTCAAGGCCTTCGGCGTCACCCTCTCTCAATTGCGCGAGGCGCTGGAGCGCGCGTCGTCGTCGGTGGGCGCCGGCTACCTCGAGAACAACGGCGAGAACATCCTGGTGCGCGGCAACGGCCGCCTCAACGGCGAAGAGGACATCGCCAACGTGGTGGTGAAGGGCGGCCCGCAGGGGCACGTGCTGGTCCGCCAGTTGGCCGACGTCAAGGTGGGCGCGGCGCTGCGTTACGGCGTCACCACCCGCGACGGAGAAGACGAGGTGGTGACCGGCACCGCGATGATGCTGCTGGGCGCCAACTCCCGCGAGGTCACCCGCGACGTGAAGGCCCGCGTCGAGCAGATCCAGCGGACGCTCCCCCCGGGTGTCCGCATCGACACCATCTACGACCGCAGCGACTTCGTGAACGCCACGGTCAGCACCGTCATCAAGAACATCCTGGAGGGCGCGCTGGTGGTGCTGCTGGTGCTGACGGTGTTCCTCGGCTCGCTGCGCGGCGCGCTGGCGGTGGTCATCGGCATCCCCGCCTCGATGAGCGTCGCGCTCTTCGGCATGCACCTCTTCGGCGTCACCGGCGACCTGATGTCGCTCGGCGCCATCGACTTCGGCTTCCTGGTCGACGGGCCCATCGTGGTGCTGGAGGCCATCATCGCCGCCATGGCGGGCCGTCAGTTCACCAAGAAGTCCCAGGTGCAGCAGGCCTTCATCGACGCCGGCGCGCCGGTGGCGCGGCCGGTGGCCTTCTCGGTCGCCATCATCATGCTGGTGTACATCCCGCTGCTGGCGCTGCAGGGCGTCGAGGGCAAGATGTTCCGCCCCATGGCCACGGTGATGGCCTGCGCCCTGTTCGGCGCGCTGGTGTACTCGGTGGTCTTCTTCCCCGGCGTGCTGGCGATGCTCATGCCGCCGCCGAAGGACGAGGGGCCGAAGTGGCTCCGCGTGCTGCGCGACCGCTACGAGCCGCTGGTGCCCCGCTTCATCGAGCTCCGCTGGCCGCTGCTGGGCGGGATGACCGTGGCGCTGGTGTTGTCGATGTGGCTGCTGGGGCAGCGTGGCGCCGACTTCGTGCCGCGCATCCAGGAAGGTGACATCGTGGTCACCATCCGTCGCACGCCGAGCATCGGCCTGACCGAGGCGCGGCGCCTCGACCTCGAGGCCGAGAAGGTGCTGCGGGAGTTCCCCGAGGTCATCACCACGCTCGCCTTCACCGGCCGCGCGGAGATGGCCTTCGACCCGGTGGGCAACGACAACACCGACATGTTCGTGCGCCTGAAGCCCGAGGAGGAATGGACCAGCGCGCACGACCTCGATGAGCTGTCGGAGGTCATCAAGAAGGCCATCGAGAGCCGGGTGGCCGGCACCTTCGTCTCCGTCAGCCAGCCCATCGAGGACCGCACCAACGAGCTCATCTCCGGGAGCCGCGCCGACGTGGCCGTTCAGATCTTCGGCTCGGACCTCGACGTGCTCGTCGAGAAGTCGAACGCGGTGGGCGACATCGTGCGCGGCATCAACGGCACCGGCGACGTGCGCATCGAGCGCCTGCTGGGCATGCCCAACATCGTCTTCACCCCCGACCGCGAGCGGCTGGCGCGCTACGGCGTCGAGCTCTCCGATGTCTTCCAGACCCTGGAGGCCGCGCGCGTCGGCGCCCACGTCGGCACCATCTACGAAGGGCCCCGGCGCTTCGACGTGAAGGTGCTCTCTCCGCCCACCGAGAACACCCGCAAGGGCCTGGGCGACCTCTTCGTGGAGACCGCCGACGGCCAGCAGGTGAGCCTCGACGAGCTGGGCACGCTCGAAGACACCGAGGGCCCGGCCACCGTGCGGCGCGAGGGTTTCCAGCGCACCGTCCGCGTGGAGGTGAACCTCCGTGGCCGCGACCTCGCCTCGTGGGTGGCGGAGGCGCAGCAGACCGTGCAGGAGAAGGTCCCGCTGCCGACGGGGTACACGGTGACGTGGGGCGGTCAGTTCGAGAACCTGGAGCGCGCGAAGCGCCTCGCCCTGGTGGTGCCGCTCGCGCTGCTCATCATCCTCGGGATGCTGGTGATGACCTTCGGCTCGGTGCGCGTGGCCACCGCGGTCTTCTCGCTGGTGCCGCTCGCGCTCATCGGCGGGGCCATCGGTCTGCTGGTGCGCGGCATGAACTTCTCGCTGCCGGCGGCGGTGGGCTTCATCGCGCTGGCCGGCGTGGCGGTGCTCAACGGCGTGGTGATGACCACCGACGTGAAGAAGCTGCTCGACCAGGGAGAGAAGCTCGACAAGGCGCTCCAGCACGGCGCCGCCCACACCCTGCGCGCGGTGCTGACCACGGCCGCGGTCGCGGCGCTCGGCTTCTTCCCCATGGCCATCAACACCGGCGCGGGCAGCGAGGTGCAGCGACCGCTCGCCACGGTGGTCATTTTCGGCATCGTGCTCGCCACGGTGCTGATGCTGGTGGTCTTCCCGGGCATCCTGAAGCTGGCCCTGAGCGCGCCGGCGAAGACCGAGTCCGACGAGCTCTACCCCGCGGAGCCGGTGCGCGCGCCCGACGCCGTGCCCCACCGCACCTGAGCCCTCGGACACCTGACGATTGTCATCGTTGCAGCGGTGACAATCGTCAGGTGAAGCACAGGTGTTGGTGGATTCCACACTCCGGTGTTTCAGGTTGCGCCTTCTCACCATGCGGTTAACCAAGGCGCATGTCGGCCTCGAAGTATGCCGTGCGGTGGCACAGCGCGCGGCGCAAGCAACTGCTGGAGCGTCACCCCGAGGCCCGCGCCTTGATGGGCCCCAACCCGTGGACCGCGCTGGTCATCGTGGCGTTGGCGGCGCTGCAGTTGACGATGGCGTATCTCACCGCATCGCTGCCGTGGTGGGCGGTCCTCGCCCTGGCCTGGGGCGTCGGGGCCTTCGTGGCCCACGCCATCGGCGTGCTGGTGCACGACGCGGCGCACGACCTCGTCTTCCGCTCGCCCACCGCCAACAGGCTCATCGCCATCTTCGCCAACCTGCCCCTGCTCTTCCCGGCGGCCATCGACTTCCGCGAGAAGC
Source organism: uncultured Archangium sp. (assembly GCA_937875615.1). Classification (GTDB taxonomy): domain Bacteria; phylum Myxococcota; class Myxococcia; order Myxococcales; family Myxococcaceae; genus Archangium_A. Next base: position 5,858 of record CALNBU010000039.1, on the reverse strand, counting down.
ACCTGCTGCACCACGCGCACCTGGGTGAGCCCGACGGCACTGACACCCAGGCGCCGAAGAAGTGGGACTTCGAGTTCGCCACCACCCGGCTGCGCACCTTCGTGTGGCACATCATCGCGCCCATGGTGGTGACCGCGAAGAGCGACTCGGCGCCCTCGAAGTGGGTGTGGGCCAACATCGTGGCCAACCTCATCGGCAGCACCGCCATCCTGCTGCTGCTGGGCTTCAAGCCCTTCGCCTTCCTGGGCGCCGCCGGGCTGCTGGCCTTCGCGCACCACCCGGTGGGCGTGCGCCGCTACGGCGAGCACCTCGCCCTGAAAGAGGGCCAGCCGACGGTGTCGTACTACGGGCCGCTCAACTGGCTGTCCTTCGACGTGGGCTACCACGTGGAGCACCACGACCTGCCCAACGTCCCCTGGAACCGCGCGCGCAAGCTGCACGCCATGGCCAGTGAGTTCTACCAACCGCTGGCGCACCTCACCTCGTGGACGGCGCTGCTGATTGACCTCACCTTCAAGAAGGGCGAGGGGCCGAAGCGGTACTTCTTCGAGGCGCCGCCGGCCTTCGAGGAGACACCTTCGGGTGAAGAGCCGCACGCGACCTGAGGTTCTTGGCTAGCGTGGCCGGGCATGTGTCGGAACATCAAGACCCTCCATCACTTCGAACCGCCGGCTTCCCCCGAAGAGCTGCACGCCTCGGCGCTGCAGTTCGTGCGCAAGCTGACGGGCATGGCGAAGCCCTCGAAGGCCAACACCGCCGCCTTCGCGCGCGCGGTGGAGAAGATTCAGGGCGCGACGCAGGAGCTGTTCGACGCGCTGGAGGTCCACGGCGCGCCGCGCGACCGGGAGACGGAGCGCCAGAAGGCCGCGGAGCGGGGTCGCAAACGCGAGCTTCAGCTTCGGGCCCGCTTGCTGGCACACTGACCGCCCCCACCCCATGGACCCCAATCTCCTGGAGCTGCTCCAACGCGCCGCCGAAGAGCTGAAGACCGCTCAGGTGGAGAACGTGCGGCTGCGCGAGGAGCTCGCCCGCAGGCCCGACGAGAAGACCAACGTGGGCGCCAGCACCCCGGCGCTCAAGGAGCGCGTCGACGAGCTCCAGGGCGAGCTGCGCGACGCGCGCTCCAAGACCTCCGCCTGGGAGAAGCGGGCGAAGGAGCTCGACCAGCAGCTCCGGGGGATGCGCATCGCCGCCGACGACGAGGCCACCGCGCTCAAGGCCCGCATCGAGCAGCTCGAGTCGGGTGGCGCCACCCTGGGCGCGGGCACCGTCGCGCGCCTCGACGCCCTCGAGTCGGAGAAGGTCGAGGGCGAAGGGCGGGTCGCCGCGCTGGAGCTCGAGCTGACCTCGCTGCGCGCGCGCGTCGAGACGCTGGAGTCGGAGAACATGCAGCTCCTCTCCAGCCGAGAGGCCCTGGAGAACGAGCGCGACCAGCAGCACGCCAGGCTGACCGACCTCGAGGCCGCCGCCACCACCGCCGCCGAGGCGCTGGAGGCTGAGCGCGCGCAGCAGAAGGCCCAGCTCGAAGCGCTCGCGACCGAGCGGGACGAGGCCCTGACGGGCGAGCGCGCGCGCCACCAGGCCGACCAGGAGGCCCTGTCGCAGGCGCACGCCGACGCGCTGGCGGCCGCGGAGGCGCGCTTCTCGGCGCTCGAAGAGACCCGCCGCGCCGAACAGGAAGAAGCCGCGCGCCTGGTCACCGAGGTCAACGCCCTCAAGGGACGTCGCGACGGGCTGAACGTCGAAATCGGCAAGGTCGAGAACGAGCGCAACGCCGCGCGCGCGCGGGTGCTGGAGCTCGAAGGGGCCCTCGACCGGCAGCGCGACGAGCTGACCGCACAGCACGCGGCGGTCCTCGGCCCCGCCCAGCAACAGCTCGCGAAGGAGAAGGAGACGCACCAGGGCACGGCGCAGAAGCTGCTGGAGGCGCGCGCCCGCATCCGCGAGTTGGAGACCGCGCTCGCGACCGCGCAGAGCGAGCTGACGGCGCGCGCCACGGCGCTGGCGGAGCTGACCACCAGCGCGCAGCAGCTCGAGGTGCAGTTGGAGCACACCCGCGGTGAGTGGCGTCACGCCGACGCGGAGTACGCGCGGCTCCACTCGGAGATGATGGCGCTGCTGGACCAGCGCGATGAAGCGCGGCGCGAGCTGGACACCATCAAGACCCGCTTCGGGTTGCGCTGAGCCTACCGGCTCAGGCCGCCAGCGCCTTCAACACGCCGCTCAGGTGCTGGTCGACCAGCAGCTCCTGGTCGATGAGCTCGATGATGACGCCGCCCTCGTCGATGACGAAGGTGACGCGGCGGCTCGCCTTGAGCTCGACCCACTCCACGCCGTACAGCTTCGTCAGGGTGTGCGCGTCGTCGCCGATGAGCCGGAACTGGAGCTGCTCCTTGAGCTTGAACTCGCAGTTGCGTGCCGAGTGGTCGGTGGACACGCCCAGCAGCTCGCCTCCGGCGGCCACGATGCGCTCGTAGTGGTCCCGGAAGTTGCGGTCCTCCTCCACGCAACGCACGGTGAACGCGCGCGGGAAGAAGAAGAGCACCACCTTCTTCTTGCCCCGAAACTCCGCGAGCGACAGCGCCCGCCCCTCGCAGTCATGGGCCTCGAACGCCGGGGCCTCATCACCCACCTTCAACGCAAGCGCGGCGTCCATGTGTCAGGCCTGCGGCGTGGTGGACTCGAGCGCCTCGGCCACCAGCTCGGCCACGTCGCGCACCTTGACGTTCTCCCGCTGCGTGTCGGCCAGACCGTCACGAATCATGGTGTGGCAGAACGGACAGGCCACGGCCACCGTGCCCTCGGCGGGCCCGGAGAAGTCGCCCACCTGGCCCGGGTGCCGGTGGTCCGTGGCCGACGGGTACGGGACCTGGGGGTCGGCCGCGTGCGCCAGGGTCAGCGCCGCCTCGTTGGCGCGGTTGTGGTTGATGCGCGTGCCCTCGTGCTCTTCCATCCACATCCGCGCGCCGCCAGCGCCGCAGCAGAACGACTCGCGCTTGCTGCGCTGCATCTCCACCACCTCCAGGCCGGGAATCGCCTTGAGCACCTCGCGCGGGGCCTCGTACACCCCGTTGTGGCGGCCGAGGTAGCAGGGGTCGTGGAAGGTGAGCTTCTCGGTCATCACCTTGCCCAGCTTGATGCGCTTGTCCTTCAGCAGCTGGTTGATGAGCTCGGTGTGGGAGATGACCTCGTAGGTGCCGCCGAACTCCGGGTACTCGTTCTTGATGGTGTTGAAGCAGTGCGGGCACTGGGTGACGATGGCCTTGATGCCCTTGCTGTTCCATGACTCGACGTTCATCTTCGCCATGGTCTGGTAGAGGTATTCGTTGCCGCCGCGGCGGGCCAATTCGCCGTTGCAGGTCTCCTCCTTGCCCAGCGTGGCGAACTTCACGCCCGCCTCGGTGAGAATCTTCGCCACCGCCCGGCTCACCTTCTTCATGCGCTCGTCGTAGCTGCCGGCGCAGCCCACGTAGAAGAGGTACTCGTACTCGCCGCCGTCGCCCCACTTGGGCAGCGGCAGCTCGCCTTCCCACTCGTCGCGCTTGTCCTGACCCAGGCCCCAGGGGTTGCCCTGGCGCTCCACGCCCTCGAAGACGCGCTGCAGCTCCACGGGGAAGTCGGCCTCGACCTGCACCTTGTAGCGGCGCATGTCGATGAGGCGCGGCACGTTCTCGATGAACACCGGGCAGGCGGTCTCGCACCAGCCGCAGGTGGTGCAGGCCCACACCGTCTCGGGCTTCAGCACGCCGCCCTCGGCCGCCACCAACGGCGGCTGCTCCACCTCCTCGCCGCCGGAGGTCCACACGTAGCGCCCGTCTTCGGTCTTCTTCGCCGAGGGCAGCTCCGCCTCGTGGTCCCAGAGGAAGTGCTTGATGCTCTGGTTCACCGCCTTGTGCGTCAGCGGCTTGCCGGTGATGTACGTGGGGCAGTGCGTCTGGCAGCGGCCGCACTCGGTGCAGGTGTTGACGTCGAGCGCCTGCTTCCAGGAGAGCTGGGTGATGGCCCGGGCGCCGAACTCTTCTTTCTCGAGGTCGGGCGTGGGGAGCTTCGCGCTCGAAGACAGCGCCGGACGGTCTTCGGGCGCCAGCTTCTTCAAGAAGACGTTGGGCAGGCCGACGATGACGTGGAAGTGCTTCCCGTAGGGGAGGAAGTTCAGGAACGTCACCACGATGAGCAGGTGTGTCCAGAAGCAGAAGAGCCCCAGCTCGTGCAGCACGTGACCCTCGACGCCGCGCAGCAACCACCCCACCGCGGAGGTCACCGGCTCCCACGCCGACCAGGTGATGCCCTGTTCGCGGAAGTGTGAGGCGCCGAAGACGAACTCCGTCACCATCAGCCCGCCGATGAAGCTGAGAATCAGCAGCGCCTCGCCCGACACCGTGAGCCGCTTCGGGCGCACCACCACGCGCAGCCACACGAAGTACACGATGGCGATGACCGAGACGCCGGCGATGATGTCCTTGGCGAAGAGGTAGCCCTTGTAGAGCGCGGCGAGCGCGGGCGCGCCCTGCCAGAAGGGCCCCTCGAGGTTGGTCAGCAGCTCGGTGGCCGAGGTGGAGTAGGCCATCACGAAGAGCATCAGCGTGCGCGCCTGCACCGCGAGGAACGCGGCGAAGATGAGGACGTGCATCAGCCCGGGGACGAACTCCTCACGGTCCACCATGCGCTTCTGACCGAAGCCGAACTTGAGCAGCGCCATCAGGCGCTCGCTCCTGCGGTCGAGCCGGGTGCCGGGCTCGGGCGAGAGGAAACGGAACGCCCTGACGCGCCCCATCATCGTCACGGCGAAGAAGCTGAGGCCGCAGAAGAGGAAGACCGAAACGAGAATGGGGTTCATCGCCCCATGGGAATTAGCAGGAAACACCCGCCGGCCCTTCAAAGAAGTGCCGCGGCGTGTCGTTGGAAAATGCAGCGCCGTGCTTTGAGCGGCGCCGCCGCGCCCGACGTGGCACAAGGGACGCGTCGTGCGCTTCACCCTCTTCATCGCGGCCGCCGCCGGGCTGGCGCTGGTGTTCCCCGCCACCGGCCTGGCTGGTCAGGCGCTCTCGCTCTTCACCACTGCGGGCGTGGCGCTGTTGTTCTTCCTCCACGGCGCGCGCATCTCCCGGGAGGCGCTGGTGCAGGGCGCCACCAACCTCCGCCTGCACTTCGCGATTCTCACCGCCACCTTCGTCATCTTTCCCGTGCTGGGGCTGCTGCTGCGCCCGCTGATGGCGCCGCTGGTGGGAGAGGCCTTCATCCCCGGACTGCTGTTCCTCTGCGCGCTGCCCTCGACGGTGCAGTCGGCCATCGCCATGGTCTCGCTGGCGCGCGGCAACCTCGCCGCGGCGGTGTGCGCGGCCTCGCTGTCGAGCGCGGTGGGGCTGGTGGTGACGCCGGCCCTGGTGGGCGTGCTGCTGAGCGCGCAGGGCGCACAGGTGACGCCCGCGTCCGTGGGCAGGCTGCTGGGCTCGCTGCTGTTGCCCTTCGTGGTGGGTCACCTGCTGCGGCCGCGCCTCGCCGCGGCGCTCGAGCGCCGGCAGCGGATGCTGCGGTGGGTCGACCAGGGGAGCATCGTCCTGCTGGTGTACGGCGCCTTCAGCCACGCCGTGGAGGAGCGGGTCTTCGAGCAGGTGAGCTGGACCCAGCTGGCCGCGCTGGTGGGCTGCGTGGCGGCGCTGCTGTTCGGCGCGCTGGCGCTGACCCGCCTGCTCTCGAAGGTGCTGCGACTCCCGGTGGAAGACGAAATCGCGCTGGTGTTCTGCGGCTCCAAGAAGGGGCTGACCTCGGGGCTACCGGTGGCGCACGCGCTGTTCCCCGGCGCCGCCGCGACGCTGGTGGTGCTGCCGGTGATGCTGTTCCACCAGTTGCAGTTGATG
>CALNBU010000038.1 GCA_937875615.1 uncultured Archangium sp. | reverse complement strand
CTGCGTGCGGATGAGCCGCCCGAAGCCCTGGCGCAGCGCCAACGCCGCCTGCGGGTACCCGCCGTAGCCCACGCCCAGCAGCGGGTGGCCGGCGAAGAGCTCCAGCGCGGTGTGCCACGCGAGGCTGCGGTCAGGTGGGCTGCGCAACCCCAGCGCCGCGAAGAACGGCACCAGCAGCGGCAGCAGCACGGCCAGCGCCACCAGCCAGCGCCGCTTCACCGACGTCGCCGCGACCAGGCCCACCAGCCCGAGCGCGACCGCCAACCACGACGCGCGGGTGTAGGTGAAGGCCAGCGCCACCAGCCCGCTGCTCAGCACCGTGACCACCAGCGCCCGGAGGCCGCTCCGCCACATCGCCGGCAGCAGCACGAAGGCCAGCGGCACCAGCGTGTGGGCGTAGCGCAGCCGGTGGAAGTGCAGCCCGCCGGCCTTGTAGCCACCGCCCTCCGCCGGCTCCAGCACGCGCCGAGACGTCACCAACTCGTGGAGCCAGTCCTGGTCGAAGACCCTGGTGGTGTGCTGCACCACCGACGCGCCCGCAGCCAGCAGCGCCAGCCCCCCGAAGACCAGGAACAACAGCCGGTGTCGGGCCGGCGGCAGCGCGCGGAAGGCCGCCACCGCCACCGGGAACAGCGCCCAGTGCAGCGCGGACCACGGCGCGCCGGACCGCAGCGGCCTCAGCGCCCAGCTGGCGGAGACGAGCGAGAGGCCCACGTACGCCAGCAGCACCCACGCCCCGGGCGCCAACGGCCAGCGCAGCAGCGCCACCGCGCACAACCCGGCCCCCACGAAGGTGGCCAGCTCGCCGGTCATCGCGCCCACCAGCCACAGCGTCAGGCCGACGGCGAGCAGCGGCTCGCGCCACACGCCTACTTCGCCGCCTTGCGCTCGAAGTCGCGCAGGGTCGACTCGATCTCGGCGTTGACCTGCTTGAGCAGGTCCTGCTTCTCGCGGAAGGGGAGAAAGGCGCTCTTGAAGCCCGACACCATGATGGTGGTGAGATCTTCCAGCGACAGGCCCAGCTCCCGGTGCGCCACCAGGTACTCGCGGGTGCAGGTGGTGTCGGTGATGAGCCGGTTGTCGGTGTTGATGGTCACCCGCAGCCCGTAGTCGAGGTAGAACTTGAGCGGGTGCGCCTTCATCGAGGGCACCGCGCGCGTCTGGAGGTTCGACGAGGGGCAGCACTCCAGCGGGATCCGGTGATCGTTGACGTAGTTGAGCAGGTCACCGTCTTCGCGCAGCCGCACGCCGTGCCCGATGCGGTGGGCCCCCAGGTTGTGCAGCGCCTGGCTGATGGACTCCGGCCCGTAGGCCTCGCCCGCGTGCGCGGTGCAGTTCACGTTGTTCTTCAAGATGAGCTGGAACGCCTCGCGGTGCTCCTTGGCGGGGAAGTTGGCCTCCGCCCCGGCGAGGTCGAAGCCCACCACGCCCCGGTTCTTGTAGGCCACGCAGAGCTCCGCGAGCCGCAGCGAGCTCTCGGGGCTCATGTGCCGGATGCCGCAGAGCAACACACCGTACTTGATGCGCGTCTCGCGCTTCGCGGTGCGCAGCCCCTCGAGCACCGCGTCGACGATCTGCGTCAGCTTGAGGCCCCGCGCCTGGTGCAGCACCGGCGAGTAGCGCACCTCGAGGTAGCGGACGTTCTCGGCGGCGGCGTCGACGCCCAGCTCGTAGGCCGCGCGGTAGAGCGCCTCCTCGGTCTGCAGCACGCTGCAGGTGACGTCGAAGGCCACCAGGTAGTCCTCGAGCGACTCGCAGATCTCGCCCCGGTGGATGGCCTTCGCGAGGCCCGCTTCGTCGCCGGCGGGCAGCTTGACGCCCTGCTTGTCGGCCAGCGCGAGGATGGTCGACAGGCGCATGCTGCCGTCGAGGTGACAGTGCAGGTCGGTCTTGGGGAGCGCGTGGAGGAGCGCCTCGGTCACCTCCACCTTGGGCAACTGAAGCGTGGGGGGCGGCGGCGGGTGCCAGGCGGTGCTGCTGATCCCGTCGTCGTTGATTCCCTCGTCGTCGTGGAAGGAAGGCATAGGTGCCTTCGGGCTTCTACGCGCGGACGCGGCGGCGCGCTACCGCCAGCAACGCCGCGGCGGCGTTCAGAGCGGAGTGAGGTAGCGGGCGATGACCGTCTTCACGCCGAAGTCCTCGAAGCGCACCGTCAGCTTCGCGTTGGGCCCCTTCCCCGCCACCTCCACCACCTGGCCGCGCCCGAACTGGCTGTGGGACACGCGCGAGCCGCGGAGATCTCCGTCGGGGTTGCCCTGATGGAAGTCCGTCGATTGGTCGTACGTGCGGTCGACGTGCACGCCGTCGTCGTCGGCGTGGCGACGGCGCGTGGGAGGAATCGCGCGCGGCCGCTCCACCTCCGGCACCTCGTGGAAGCCGAAGAGATCCTGAGGGACCTCACCCAGGAAGCGCGACGGCGCGTTGAACTTGAGCTCGCCGAACAGCGCCCGGCTCTGCGCCAGCGAGCAGGTCAGCCGGCGCCGCGCGCGGGTGAAGCCCACGTAGCAGAGGCGCCGCTCCTCGTTCATCTCCTCCTCGGTGGCGGTGGGCAGCGAGGCGCGCCGTGACGGGAAGACCTCTTCTTCCATGCCGGTGATGAAGACCGCGTCGAACTCCAGCCCCTTGGCGGCGTGCATGGTCATCAGCGACACCCGCTGCTTCCCCACCCCGGTCTCCCCGTCGGCGTCGCCCACCAGGCTCAGCTGCTCCAGGAAGCCCTGCAGCGCCGGCACCTCGGACTCCAGCGGGCCGGTGTCCTCGTCGTCGCGCTCGGCTCCGGGTGGAGGGGGCGACGGCGGAGGAGGCGCCGCGGGAGGAGGCGGCGAAGAGATCTCCCTGCGGCGAGGGCTCCACCTCCGGCTCGGGCTCCGG
>CALNBU010000037.1 GCA_937875615.1 uncultured Archangium sp. | reverse complement strand
GGCTGGCGAGCCGCGGCCTCGCCCGGGAGCTGCGCCGCGCGCGCTCACCAGCCCAGGTGATGACCCGCCTCGCGCAGCTCGAAATCCTGAGCTGACCGATGCCGGACCTCCGCGCGTGGTGACCCTGCAGACCGAACGTCGCCGGCCGGTGTGGGAGGCGATGAGCGACCTCTTCCTCGACACCGAGACCCGCTGGTCCCTCGGCCACTGCGCCCGGGTCTGCGCCGCCTCGGGCTACGACGACGCGACGCTCGACCGCATCTTCTGGCTGGAGGTCTTCCCCGAGGCCATCTCCAACCTGCGCTCCGTGGCCGGAGAATGGGCGGGGCTGGCCCTGGGAGACCTGCCGCTCACCGCGCCGGAAGACGCGGCGGCCGGGCCCTCCCTGCAGCGTCGACTCCACGGCGGCCTGGTCGAACCCTCGTGGCGCGTGACGTCGGCGCTGACGCAATGGCTGCGACCCCTCGACGACGCACAGCGGGACACCTGCGTCCGCGCCTGGTCGCTGTTCGCGCACCTGCTCTTCCAGCCCGTCCCGCTCGACGGACCCTGGCTCGAGACGCGAGACGCGCTGCGCCCGGTGTTGCCGTACGAATGGGCGCGCTACCGGCCGCTGGCGCTCACCCTCGCGCAGGGCGACGAGGACCTCGAAGGCGCGGCGCAGAAGCTCGAGGCGCTCATCGCCCGCCGCTGACCGCGTCCACGTGCAGCTTGAGCTGCTCCAGCATCCGGAAGGTCGCGCCCCACACCACCTCGCGACCGTCACCCCACACGTAGGCCGGGCGCTCGGCGTGGAAGAGCGTGCGCACCTCCCGCCGCAGCCGCCACAGCGGCGCCTCCAGCACCGCGTCGATTTCCATGGGGCTGGGGCTCAACGGGTAGTCCGCCGGCACCACGCCCACGAAGGGCGTCACCCAGTAGGAGGTGACGGTGGGCAGCTCGCCCAGCATCCCCAGCACGTCGACCGACGACGGCGCGATGCCCAGCTCCTCCTCCGTCTCGCGCAGCGCGGTGTGCAGCGGCGTCAGGTCGCGCGACTCCCGGCCGCCGCCGGGAAAGGAAATCTGCCCGGGGTGTGACTTCAGGGTGAGCGGCCGACGCGTCAGCCAGGCCCAGGGCTCGCCGCCTCTCCAGAAGAGCGGCGCCAGCACCGCCGCCTCCCGCAACTTGAGGCTCGGCGCCTCGAAGGACTTCGACGGTTGCGCCCGCAGGTGCGCCTTCAACTTCGAGAAGAACTCCCCGGCCTCCATGTTGGACATTCTAAGAGCCCGGCGGCGCCCGCGCCGCAGTCCCGCACCCCGCGACACCTCGACGAAACGCCGGGCGAACATCAGCCGCGCCACTGGCGCACAGAAGCCTCAGCCCAGCGCGGCCAACAGGCGCGCGCGGCCAGCCCCCAACCGGAGCGCCTCGGCCCTCGCCCGCTCCAGCGCCGGGAGGTCGCCGCGCTTCTTCTCCAGGAGCGCCCGGTTGGCCCACGCGATGGCGTAGTGGGGGTCGAGCGCGATGGCCCGGTCGAGGTGCGTCGCCGCGTCGTCGAGGCGCCCCTGCTCGATGCGCACCGCGCCCAACAGGTTGCGCGCGGCGGCGTGCGGGTTCGAGGTCCAGGAGCCCACCGCCAGCCTCGCCACCTCACGTCGCCAGGGCGTCTCCAGCGACCGCTCGAAGGCCGCCACCGCGAGTGCCGCGTCGTCCCAGGCACCGCGGGCGAAGTGCCGTCGCGCCCGCCGCAGCGGCGCGGTGACGAACACCGCGAGGCCCAGCACCGGCAGCAACAACCCCGCCAGCGTCCACCCCACCGCCGACGGCAGCGCGGGGAGCACCAGGAGCAGCAGCGCCGCCGCCAGCGCGGCCAACAGCCAGTTGCGGATGGGACGGACCATGTGCGCGGAGCCCCCGGGAGCGCCTCAGAGCGGGATGTTGCCGTGCTTGCGCGGGAGGTTCTCCTGGCGCTTGTCCTTCAGCATCTCCAGCGCGCGGATGAGCTTGAGCCGCGTCGATTCGGGGCGGATGACCTCGTCGATGTAGCCCAGCTCCGCGGCCTTGAAGGGGTTGGCGAACTTCTCGCGGTAGTCGGCCACCAGGCGGTCCTTCTCGGCCTTCTGGTCGGCGGCGCCGTCGAGCTCCTTGCGGAAGATGATGTTCACCGCGCCGTCGGGGCCCATCACCGCAATCTCCGCCGTGGGGTAGGCGTAGTTGATGTCGGCCCGGATATGCTTGCTGGCCATCACGTCGTAGGCGCCGCCGTAGGCCTTGCGGGTAATCAACGTCACCTTGGGCACGGTGGCCTCGGCGTAGGCGTAGAGCAGCTTGGCGCCGTGCTTGATGATGCCGCCCCACTCCTGCGTGGTGCCGGGGAGGAAGCCCGGCACGTCGACGAAGGTGACCAGCGGGATGTTGAAGCAGTCGCAGAAGCGGACGAAGCGCGCGGCCTTCACCGAGGCGTCGATGTCGAGGCAGCCGGCGAGCACCGCCGGGTTGTTGCCCACGATGCCCACGCTGCGCCCGTTCAGGCGCGCGAAGCCGATGACGATGTTCTTCGCGTAGTGCTCCTGCACCTCGAAGAAGCGCTGGTGGTCGACCACCTTCTTGATGATGTCGCGGATGTCGTAGGGCTTGTTGGGGTTGCTGGGCACCAGCGTGGCCAGGGCGTCTTCCTGACGGTCGATGGGGTCATCGGAGGGCCCGGCCGGCGCGTCTTCGGCGTTGTTCGACGGCAGGAAGGAGAGCAGCTCGCGCGTGGTGGCGATGGCGGCGTGCTCGTTCTCGGCGGCGAAGTGCGCCACGCCGGACTTCTGGTTGTGCGCCTCGGCGCCGCCCAGCGCCTCCTTGGACACCTCTTCGTGCGTCACCGTCTTGATGACGTCGGGGCCGGTGATGAACATGTACGAGCTGGCCCGGGTCATCAGGATGAAGTCGGTGATGGCCGGCGAGTACACCGCGCCGCCCGCACAGGGCCCGAGGATGAGCGAGAGCTGCGGAACCACGCCCGAGGCCAGC
>CALNBU010000036.1 GCA_937875615.1 uncultured Archangium sp. | reverse complement strand
CTTGGCCTGGCTCCGGTACACGTTCCAGACGTAGAGGCCGCCCAACGTCGCCGCCAGCACCACCAGCCCGGTGGTGGCCACCCTGAAGATCAACGCCGAGAACCGCGCGCTGCGCACCCCCGAGGTCCGGGCCGGCGGCAACGAACGGGCAGAGCCGGACCGGGGCGGCGCCTGGAGCAGCGGGCTGACGTTGCGGGTCGTCTCTTCTTGCGAGGCCCACAAGGCGGAGGCGCTCGGCGGGTTGACCCGCGTGTCCTGCTGATCGGCCGGCGTCACCTTGCGCGGCAGCGAGGGCGCGCTCTGGGCGCTGCGACCACGAATGGTGCCCACGCCGGCGCGGCGCTCCTTCTCGATGGCCAGCAGCTCGGCGCGGAACTGCTCCGCGGTTTGCGGGCGATCGTCGGGGTTCTTCGCCAGCGCGCGCATGATCAACCGCTCCATGGCGAGGCTGATCTTCGCGTCGGGCCGACGCTTGCTCGGCGGCACCGGCTGCTCGGTGAGGTGCTTGGTGGCGAAGCCCACCGCGGAGTCGGAGTCGAAGGGCAGCAACCCGGAGGTGAGCTGGTAGAGGATCACCCCCACCGCGTAGAGATCGCTGCGGTGATCCAGCTGCGCGCCGCGCGCCTGCTCCGGAGACATGTACTCGGGCGTGCCGCACACGAAGCCCGCCCGGGTCAGCGCCGGGCCGTCGTCGCTGCTCCCGTCGACGATCTTGGCAATGCCGAAGTCGAGCACCTTGACGAAGTCGGCCTCGCCCCGGCGCTGCTCCACCATGATGTTCTCGGGCTTGAGATCCCGGTGGATGACGCTCGCGGAGTGCGCGTCGGACAGCGCCGAGAGGACCTGGCTCATCACCCGGATGACCCGCGCCTCAGGCAGCGGCCACTCCCGCGAGAGGATGTAGTGCAGGTCTCGCCCCTGCACGTACTCCATGGCGATGTACATCGCGCCGTCGTCGGCCTGACCGAAGTCGAGCACGCTGATGGAGTTGGGGTGGTTGAGGCGGCTGGCGGCCTTG
>CALNBU010000035.1 GCA_937875615.1 uncultured Archangium sp. | reverse complement strand
GCTGCCCCGCCCGGGTCGCGGCGCAGGTCGGCACCGCGAGGTGGAGCTCCGGCGGCGTGTCGCGCTCCCGGAAGCCAGGCAGCGCCTCGACCTGCTGCCAGCTCGGGCCGCAGTCTTCTCCCGCGCGCCCGCGCCCCGTGAAGCGGAAGACCGCGGCGCCCGCGCGCGTCTCCACCTCTTCCCGCCCCGCAGCGCGCGGCCCCCGGCTCACGTGCGCCGCGTCGACGGGCTCACCCGCCACGGCCGCGCCGTCCCCCGCGGGGCGATGCAGGGTCCAGTCGAGCGACGGCAGGGCCGCCACGTCGACCGGCGTGGCCTCGAGCGTGTCGGGGTTCCAGTCGAAGGGGTGCAGCACCAGCGTGAAGCGGCCGAAGTCGCCCGCCGCGAGGCGAATCTGCTGTTGCTGCGCGATGGCCTCCCGCTCCTTTTCCCTGAAGGCCAGCGCCGCCACCCCGAAGACCACGGCCAGGGCCGACACCAACGCGAAGCCGGAGATGAAGAGCGCGCGACGGCGGCGGCGGACGGCGGCCTCTCTGGCGACCCCGGCGTCGAGGAAGGCCCGGCCCGACCGGGTGAGCGTCACCCCCAGCCCATCGACGCGCCGCAGGGCATCGGCCAGGGCGTCACCGCTCCAGCTCTCCGACGGCCGGCGGCCCCGGCGCTCCCAGGCGGACGCGGCGACCTCCACGTCCTGCGCCACCACCCGCGCCTCGTGACTGTCCGCCAACCAGCGGGCCAGCTCGGGCCACGCCGTCACCAGTGCTTCATGGGCCAGCTCCACCGTCGCGTCGTCGTCGGTCACCAGCAGCCGCTCCCGGAGGAGGCGGTCGACCACCGGGCTGGCGCGCGGCGCGAGGCCCGACACCAGCGCCTCCCGCGGGCACGGCAGACGGGTGCCATCGGGGTTGATGAGGCGCAGCAACACCGTGCGCGCCAGGCGGCGCTCCTCGGGCGCCAGGGTGTCCATCACCCGCTGCGCGTGGCTGGCCAGCGCGCCGACGGCCCCACCGATGACGTCGTACTCGCGGCGGAGCAGTCGGCGGGCCTCGACGTCGCGGCGCTCCCACAAGGCGTGGCAGGCGAACTGGAGCAACGGCAGCGCGTTGACCTGACCGTCGAGCTCCGTCGCGATGCGCTCCGGCAGCGAGGGCTCGTCGCAGGCGTGCCCCACGCGACGGAGCGGCGCCTCGATGGCCTCGCGCAGCGCTCCGCGGGAAAGCGGCCGGAGCACGAAGAGCGCGTCGAGCGCGGCGGTGAGCTCGGGGAAGGCGGCGAAGGCTCCGAGGAAGTCGACGCGCAGGGTGCACACCAGCCGCCAGGGCTCCTCGGGCGACGCGCACAGGGCCAGCGCGCGCAGCAGCTCGCCCCGCACCGCCTCGTCGCTCAGGGTGACGATCTCCTCGAACTGGTCGATGACCAACAGCACCTGCCGCCCGGCGGAGGCCAGCGTCCGCAGCGCCGAGACCAGCCCCCCTGGCCCCTCGCGGAGCACGGCGGGCTCGCAGCCCAGGGCGGCGGCGAGGCTGGCCCAGGGATCTCTCCCCGGGCGCAGCGAGCGCACGTTCCACGCGTCGCCCTCACGGAAGCGCGGCAACAACCCGGCGAAGACGAACGACGACTTCCCCACCCCAGACGGCCCCACCACCGCCAACAACGGGACGTCGCGCAGCCGCGCCAGCGCCGCCCCCACGTCGTCTTCGCGGCCGCGGAGGTCCACCGCGTCGGCCTCGGAGAACGCCTCGAGGCCACGGAAGGGAGACCGGCCCACCGGCGCGCCTCCCGACAACAGGCGCTCGATGCTCACCACCACCGCCGCCGCGTCGGGGCGCGCCTGCGGGTCGACCTGCAGACAGGCCGTCAGCAGCGGCCCGCAGCCCGCCGCCACCGCGCGAGGACCCGGCGCCGGCGCGGTGGGGGCGTAGGCCAGCGACGCCAGCTCATGGTCGGTGAAGGGCCGGCGCCCCTCGAGCAGCTCGTGCAGCACCACCCCCAGCGCCCAGATGTCCATCGCCGGCGTCGGCGGGTGACCGCGCCAGCGCTCCGGGGCCATGTACGCCGGCGTCCCGGAGCCCGCGGCGCTCTCTCCGCCGACGAGCCGGGCCAGACCGAAGTCGAGCACCCGCAGGCGCCCGTCGCGACCGAGGATGACGTTCTCCGGCTTCAGGTCGGCGTGCACCACCCGGTGCCGGTGCGCCTCCGCCAGCGCCTCGGCGATGTGCAGGGCGTGGCGGAGCGCCTGCGGCGGCGCGCAGGTTTCCCTCCGCTGGACGTCGCGCAGCGTCGGTCCGTCGATGTACTCCAGCGCCAACCACGGGCGCCCCGCATGCACGCCGGCGCCGTACACGGTGACGATGTGGGGGTGGTTGAAGCGCGCCGTGGTGCGGGCCTCCACCTCGAAGCGCTCGATGGCCTCGGCCGTCAACCTTGGTCCGGCCAGGAACTTGAGCGCCAGCCGCCGCCCCAGGCGCTCGTCCACGGCGAGGAAGACGGTGCCCATGGCCCCCTCTCCCACCCGACGGGTGAGACGGAAGCCGCTCACCACCACACCCGCCTCGATTGCGGGAAACTCCGGAGCCGTCATCGCTTCAGGGGAACTCGATGCGCACCTTGGTGGTGACACCCGGCTCCACGCGAACCGTCTGTGTCGACTTCTTGCCGTCGGTGCTGGTGAACGTGCACACGTATTCGCCCACCGGGAGCTGCTTGTCGGAGGGCGGCGTGTCGCCGCGGAAGTTGGCCCTGGGGCAGTCCACCCGAGCCTCGGCCCCGAAGAAGCGGACCGTGGCCTTCTCGCGCGGGGTGGGGAGCTGGCGGTCGGACACCGGCGGCCGGGGCCCGACGACGCCCTTCTTCCCCGGCGCCAAGGTGTAGTGACGCGCGTCGACGTCGCGGGCGTCGACGTGCTCTTCGACGTCGAGGTAGCCATCGAGGGTGAGCTGGAGCTCGACCACCGCCTCGTCGAGCTCGAGGCTCAGCGGCGTCACGCCTCTCGCCTGGCCGTTGACGCTGACGTGCGCGCCCACCGGCGTGCTGTCGATGCGCAAGGGGAACCGGGTGGGCGTCACCACCGCCTCGATCGGCGTGCCGTCCTGCTCCGCGGGCCGCTCGGGCGGGCGCGGCGGCGCCACCTCCGCGGGCACCTCGCCGGCGTCGCTGAACAGCTGCCAGGCGAGGCCGCCGCCGAGCAGCAACGCCACCACCGCCAGCGACGCGGCCACCAGCCCGCGCCGGGAGGTCTCGGCCTGCGTGGGGAGGCTGGCCTCGGTGGGCTCGTACACCGAGCCGGCCTTGCGGAGATCGGACCGGCTGGGGCGACTGGCCACGGTCAGCTCGAACGCGCGGGACGGCAGCTTGCGGGAGGCCGTGGCGCGCGACCTCTTGAACTCTCCCGACGGCGTGGCCCGCTCGGCGAACGACTCGTTCTCGCCGGTCTCCAGCAGCAGCCGCCCTTCCTCCGCCTCGCGCTGCAGTCGCCGCGCGTAGATCTGGTGCATGAAGGCGCTCAACGCGCTCGTCGAGCCAGGGAGCTGGTTGGTGAGCAGCCACGCCTCGAGCGCCGCGCCCAGCTGCCGCGCCTCCTGGAAGCGGGCGTCGCGGTTCTTCGCCAACGCCTTCATCACGATGGCGTCGAGCTCCGGCGGCACCTCGGGGTTGACGGTCGAGGGCGGCACCACCGCGCACTCGGTGACGGCGTTGAGCGTCTGGATGTCGTTCTGCCGCTTGAAGAGCCGGGTGTTGGTCAGCAGCTCGTAGAGCACCACGCCCAGCGCGAAGATGTCGGTGCGCGAGTCGATGGGCTGCCCCGCCGCCTGCTCCGGAGACATGTACGAGTACTTGCCCTTGAGCACGCCCGACTGGGTGACGGTCGACTGGTCCGCGGCCTTGGCGATGCCGAAGTCGACCACCTTCACCGCGCCCTCGAAGGACACCAGGATGTTCTGCGGCGAGATGTCGCGGTGCACGATGTTGAGCGGGCGCCCCGACTGGTCGCTCTTCTTGTGCGCGTAGTCGAGGCCCGCACACGCGTCGATGACGATGCGGCAGATGAGCGCCAGCGGGATGGGGTTGTCTTCCCTCTCCGCGTGCTTCCAGACCCGGCGCACGTCCTCGCCGTGGATGAACTCCATGGCGATGAAGTAGGTGTCGTCCTGCGCGCCGAGGTCGAAGATCTGCACCACGTTGGGGTGGTTGAGGCGCGCCGCGATGCGCGCCTCGTCGAGGAACATGGTGATGAAGTCCTGGTTCTCGGCGAGGTGCGGAAGGATGCGCTTGACCACCAGCAGCTTCTCGAAGCCCTCCAGGCCCTGCTGCCGCGCAAGGTAGATCTGTGCCATGCCGCCCGCGGCGAGTTTCTTCAGCAACTGGTAGCGGCCAAAGGTTTCGAGCGACACGAGCTGGGACTACCCCCGGGAACCTCCTGTGACTCTAGCAGGGTGCTGGCAAATGGCGCCTCTCACCGAGCACCCCCTTCTGGTCTGACAGCGCATGGCGGCCCTGCTAGCGCGACACGCGGGCGCGGCGTACGCGGTTCTGACGGGTGTCACGCATGAGTTGCTCCAGGTCGTCCAGGTGGCGCTGGAGCACCGGGAGGAACAGGGCGTTCTGGTCGACCCGGTCGAACAGGTCGAGGATGTCGTTCCCCCGCCGCTCGATCTCCTCGGCCCGGTCGGTGCTGATCCGGTGGAGGAGCATGTCCGCCCCCGCCTCCATCAGGCAGCGGGCGACCGCGTCGCGCGACGCGAGCGGCTCCTGCTGCTTCTGGCCCAGGCCGTTGATGACGCGCAGCTTCCCCATGCACCTCGCACCTTATGGTGGAACTTTGTACCCGCAAGAATCTGCTCCCCACGGCTAGACTGGACGACCTAGCGCATGGCGAGGTTCCGGGTACTCATCGTCGACGACTCCAGCCTGAGCCGCGAAGCGCTGCGGCGGGCGCTCGAGGTCGACGACACCCTCATCATCTGCGGCGAGGCGAAGACCGGCGAGGAGGCCATTTCACTGGTGCGGAGCCTGCGCCCCGACCTGGTGACCATGGACCTCAACATGCCGGGCATGGGCGGCCTCAAGGCCATCGAGGCGGTGATGCGTGAGCGCCCCACGCCCATCGTGGTCATCTCCGAGCGCTCCTCGACCTCCGGCGTCGACCTCAACTACGAGGCGCTCTCCCGCGGGGCGCTGGAGCTGGTGCCCAAGTCCCAGGTCTTCGGTGCCGGCGACCAGGACCTGCGGCGCTTCGTGGAGCGCATGCGCCTGCTGGCCGAGGCGGGCGTGGAGGCCGAAGAGAAGCCCGCGCCGACGCCGCCCCGGCCGGCCACCTCGGTGCCGGTGTCGGGCGAGCGACCGCTGCTGCTGGGCATCGGCGCCTCCACCGGCGGTCCCCGCGCCCTCGCCAGGCTGCTCTCGTCGCTCCCCCGCGACTTCGCGCTGCCGGTGGTGGTGGTGCAGCACATGGCCGAGGACTTCTTCGACTCCTTCGTGCGCTTCCTCCGCGACGCCTCCGGCCACCTGGTGGAGCAGGCCGGGCCGACGACGCAGCTCTCCGCCGGCCGGGTGTACGTGGCGCCGCCCCGGCAGGAGCTCTTCGTGCGCGACAACCTCTCGGTGAAGCTGGTCCCGCCGCCGCCCAGCGCGCTCATCTCGCCCTCCGTCGACTCGCTCTTCTTCTCCATGGCCACCGCGCTGAAGGGCCGGGGGCTGGGCGTGCTGCTGACCGGCATGGGCGACGACGGCGCGCAGGGCCTGCTGCGCATGCGGCGCATGGGCGCCCGCACCATCGCCCAGGACAAGGCCTCGTGCGCGGTCTACGGCATGCCCCGCGCCGCGGCGGAGCTCGGCGCCGCCGAGCACGTCCTTCCGCTCGCGAGCATCGGGGAGTTCCTGGTGCGGGTGCTCCGCGAGTCGCGGCCCCTCCCGCCGCCCGCACCCGTGGAGACCACGCCAGCCCCGGCGCCCTCGCCGCTGCGGAACTCCGACTCCTTCTCCGCGCTGACGCCGGTGGGCAACCGCAAGGTGGTGCTGGTGGTCGACGACCAGCGCCCGGCGCTGGACCTCGCCCGCGACACGCTCTCCCGCGCCGGCTACGAGGTGGTGACGCTCGACAACCCCATGCTGATGGCGGCCACGCTGCGACGGCACCCGGTGTCCCTGCTCATCCTCGAGCCGGAGCTGAAGACGGTGAAGTCACCGATGCTCCTGCAGTCGGCGCGCCTCCACGGGCTGGGCCAGACGCCGGTGCTGCTGTGGTCGAACCTCGGCCCCGACGCGCTCGCCGCCCGCGCCCGCGAGTGTCAGTCGCAGCACGCGCTGCGCAAGGGAGACAACGCCGAGCTCATCCGCATGGTGCGCCGGTTGACCTCGCCGCGCGCGTGAGGGCCGTTCAGGCCGGACCCTGCCCCTTCCCCACGTAGCCCCGCGCCTCCAGTTGACGCTGCAGCAGGGCCTCGTGGACCCCGTCGAGGTGCGCGCCCGCCATCTCCGACTCCACCAGGCGAAGGCCCTCCGCCAGCGCCTCCAGGGTGGCGGGCTCCACGGGACCGCCCTCCGCGCCAGG
>CALNBU010000034.1 GCA_937875615.1 uncultured Archangium sp. | reverse complement strand
GCGTGCGGGCAAAGCGCTCGCGTACCTGCGACGACCCCAGGCCCAGCGCCACGGCCCAGCGGCGACCGCGCACCACCGCCACGAACGCACCCAGCGCCACGCCCAGCGCGAGCGCCACCGTCAACAGGTACTCCAGCCACGCCGGCCAGGGTACGCGCGCGAAGAGCAACTGCAGCGTCAACACCAGCGGGTAGTGGACCAGGTACACCCAGTACGACGACGCGACGAGCAACGGCGGCACCGACCACGTCGCCGTCAGCGCCCACCCGAAGCCGCCCAACGTCACCAGCCACGCCAGCAGGCCCGTCAGCACCTGGCCGTGCGGCTGCCACTGCGTGTTCCCGGTGAAGAGCCACAGGCTGAGCGCCGCGGCCGCCGCCCCCATCGCCGGCGCCCAGCGGCGCAGCGACGCCGCCTCGGCGCGCGCCACCCACAGCCACCAGCCGAAGGCGAAGAACAGCCCGTAGTGCAGCGCTTCGAAGGGGCGCGGCCAGAACGCCGCGTCGGGCCGGTTCTCCGGGTGCAGCCACAGGCCGGCGCAGGTGGGCAGGGCCAGCACCAGCAGCGAGGGAGCGAAGCGCAGCGCCCGCTGCACCCACCGCGCCGGCGCGGCCCAGGCAGGCAACAGCCAGGCGCAGGCGCAGAAGCTCCACAGGTAGAGCAGGAACCACAGGTGCACCGGCTTGAAGCGGAGCGCCGCACCCGGCGCATAGTCGGGGTGCATCAGCCCCCACGCGTGACTCGTCGCGCGCACGCCCCAGTCGCTCAACACCACCAGAGGCAACGCGACGGCGAAGGGCCACAGCAGCCGCCGGGTGCGCTCCTTCAGGAAGGCGCGCGCGCCGCGGCGCTCGAAGACCAGGTGCGCGAAGAAGCCGGCCAGCGCGAAGAAGAGCTGCATGCGCCAGGCGTGGAGGAAGCCGGTGACGAAGGTGAGGCCCGGCGCCACCGCGCCGTCGGCCACGAAGTACCAGCGCCCCACCTCAGGCAGCCAGGCGTAGGTGGCGTGGTAGGCCACGCCCAGCAGCATCGCCCCGGCGCGCAGGGCGTCGAGGCCTTCGAAGCGCCTCAGGCCGCCTCGGCCGAGGGCTGCGACGACTCGACCTCTTCCGGGTGCTCCTTCACCCGACCCAGCCACAGCGCCAACGCCGGGTGGAAGAGGCGCTGGTAGTCGTGGTGCGTCTTGTGCGCGTAGATGCCGCAGAACAACACGTTGCCCACCGTGGGCCAGAAGCCCTTGAGGTTGACGGGCTTCATGTCGTCCTCGCTCGTGGCGTGGGGACCGTTGTGGGTGACCCAGTTGAAGTGGAGGATGAAGAGGCCGCCCACCGCCTCCGCCGGCAACCACACCAGCACGGTGAACCACGGCCCCATCACCCACAGCCAGCAGGCGATGAGCACCAGGTTGCTGCCGTACGAAATCCACGCGCGACGCTTCTCCCTGGCGTGGTTCTCGGGCGTGTCACCGAAGTTCTCGTAGTACTGGCCGATGAGCACCTTCTCGATGCTCACGATGGAGGCGCTCACCGTCTTCCAGAACGAGGGGTAGTTGGGGTGCGGGTCCTTCTCGCGGTCGTCGGAGTAGCGGTGATGCCGGGTGTGGGTGATGTCCCAGCTGGCGAAGCGCACCACCACCAGCACCCCCAGAATCTCTCCGACGATGCGGTTGATGGCCTTGGGGAAGTTCCCGTGGGTGGCGTTGTGCACCATCAGGTGACACCAGATGACGCCGTACGCCAACGCCGGGAGCGCCGGGAGGTACCACCAGTCGGGCCCACCGATGAGCGGCCGGAAGCCGGTCACCGCGAACGTCACCAGCACCGTGGAGAACAGGAGCAGGTAGAAGCCATCGTACTGCCGGTAGAAATTCGGGTTCTTGCGGTACTGAGCGGCCGGATGCGCCGTCAACATCGATGCCAGCGACACGTCTTCCTCCCTCGGAAAGTGCGGGAACGGGCCATCTAGCGGCATCGCCCCGGAGTGTCCATGTCCCTACGGGCCAGCCACCTTCCGGAGACGAAATTACCGTCTTGGCGACAGGTTTTTTCTGCGGCGGGTCAGGTGGGCGTCGACACGGCGCGGAGCATGTCGAGCGACTCGAGCGCCTTGCCCGCACCCATCACCACCGACGAGAGCGGGTCTTCCGCGAGGAACACCGGCAGGCCGGTCTCTTCGCGCAGCAGGGTGTCGAGGTTCTTGAGCAGCGCGCCGCCGCCCGCCAGCACGATGCCGCGGTCGGCGATGTCACCGGCCAGCTCGGGAGGCGTGCGCTCGAGCGTCATCTTCACCGCCTCGACGATGCCGTTCACCGGCTCCGCCAGCGCGTCACGGATTTCATCGCTCGTCACCGCGAGCGTGCGCGGCACGCCGGCCACCAGGTCGCGGCCCTTGATCTCCATGCTCATCGCCTCGTCGGTCGGGTACGCGGTGCCGATGCCCATCTTGATGAGCTCCGCGGTGCGCTCGCCGATGAGCAGGTTGTACTTGCGCTTCACGTACTGAATGATGGCCTCGTCGAGCTTGTCGCCGCCGATGCGCACCGACTTGCTGTAGACGATGCCCGACAGCGAGATGACCGCCACGTCGGTGGTGCCGCCGCCGATGTCGACGATCATGTTGCCCGAGGGCTCGGTCACCGGCAGCCCCGCGCCGATCGCCGCCGCCATGGGCTGCTCGATGAGGTGCACCTCGCGCGCGCCCGCGTTCTCCGCCGCCTCGCGCACCGCGCGGCGCTCGACCTCGGTGATGCCCGAGGGAATGCCGATGACGATGCGCGGCTTCACGTTGAAGGTGCGCTGGTGCGCCTGCTGAATGAAGTACTTGAGCATCGCCGCGGTGATCTCGAAGTCGGCGATGACGCCGTCCTTCATCGGGCGGATGGCGACGATGTTGCCGGGCGTGCGGCCCAGCATCTCTTTCGCGCCCTTGCCGACGGCGAGCACCTTCTTGCCGCCGCGCGCGTCCTGCTGCACCGCCACCACCGAGGGCTCGTTGCTGACGATGCCCATGCCGCGTACGTAGATGAGCGTATTCGCGGTGCCGAGGTCGATCGCCAGATCGCGCGAAAAGAGCGTGTGCAACCAATCGAACATGTGTGGGTCCTCAGTGGGAAACGGGCGGAGGTGATCGCAAGCCTACCGTGTCCCACCAAACAAGGTCAAAAAAATTGAGGGGTTGCACCCGACGCAAACCGTCAATTCGCAAGACGCAACACGTGGAATTGACAGAAAATTTCACCCGTGGAGGCGCGCCGAGGCGCCGGAGCGTTCCACAGAAGGTTTCGACCACGAAGGAGTAGGGTCTGCCTCCCCGGCATGAACCCCAACGACCTCGACGAAGAGATGACCGACCCCGGCGCCAGGGCGATCGAACCTGACGATGACGACGCGGACGCGAACGTGGCCCTGGTCACCGACCCGCTCGAAGACGCCTGGCTGGCGCAGGACCCCCAGTCAGTGGAGCGCCTCGCCCGGGCGGCCCTGGAGCGCTCCGCGGACGACGCGCACGCCCACGCGTGGCTCGGCCTCGCGCTGAGCGTCACCGACCGCCTGCGCGACGCCAGGAGCAGCTCCGCCACGCCTTCACCCTGCTGCGCGAGGCGCGCAGCGACGCCGGCGATGACGAAGAGCGCGCGCAGTCCCTCGAGTGGGCGCAGCACGCCTTCGCCAACCGCCTGGTGGACACGCTCGGAGAAGACCCCGAGAACCCCGCGCGCGGCGTCGAGGCGGCCCGCTTCGTGGTCGACGGACTTCAGTTCGAGCACGCCCCCTCGCTCCGGTTGCTGTCGGAGCACACCGCGGTCAAAGACGGAGACCCGGTGGGCGCCGCCCGGCTGCTCAAGCGCGCGCTCGCCGTCGACGCCACCGACCCCGAGTCGCACTTCCTCGCCGCGCGCCTCTTCGCCCGCATGGGCAAGAAGCCGCAGGTGCTCTCGCATCTCCAGAAGGCCATCGACAACGCCGCGGGCACCATGCCGGTGCGCTCCATGGCGCGCTTCGAGGCCGACTTCGACGGGCTGCGCGGCGAGCCCGACTTCGCGGAGCTGACCGACATCTTCCCCGCGGACCCCACCCTGCGCGCGCTCTACGAAGCGCTCGACGCGGGCGAGCTCACGCTGGCCGCCTCCCTCGCCGACCAGGCCCTCGACGACTGCGCCAACCCGCTCGACGTGCTGTACCCGTGGCGCGAGGCGGTGGAGCAGCAGCTGGCCCAGACCGAGTCGGAGGAGAACGACCCCGCCCTGCTCGAGGCCATGGCCAGTCTCCAGTCGGACATCGAGACGCGCGAAGACGACGGCGAAGAGAGCGCGGCCTACGCGCGCTTCAGCGGCGACACCTGAAGCGATGCGCGTCCACCTCATCGACGGCACCTTCGAGCTGTTCCGCGCGCACTACAGCAAGCGGCCCTCGCACACCGCCCCCAACGGGCGCGACCTCAAGGCCACGGTGGGCGTGGTGCAGTCGCTGCTCTTCCTCCTGGCCGACACGGACGAGGCGGTGACGCACCTCGCGGTGGCCTTCGACAACCCCATCGTCAGCTTCAGGAACCGGCTCTTCGCCGGCTACAAGAGCGACGCCGGTATCGACCCCGCGCTGCGCGGGCAGTTCGACGACGTCGAGGCGGCGGTGGCGGCCCTGGGCGTGACGGTGTGGAGCATGAAGGACTTCGAGGCCGACGACGCGCTGGCCACCGGCGCCCTGCGCTTCGCCGCGGAACCGTCGGTGACGCAGGTGCGGCTGCTCACGCCCGACAAGGACCTGGGTCAGGTGCTGCTCGACGAGCGCATCGTGCAGGTCGACCGCATCCGCAAGAAGCTCATCACCGAGGCCTCGCTGCGCGCCGACAAGCGCCTGGCCCCGGCCAGCGTGCCCGACTTCCTCGCCCTGGTGGGCGACGCCGCCGACGGCATCCCCGGCCTCGAGGGCTGGGGCGAGAAGTCGACCACCGAGGTGCTGTCGGCGCACCCGCACCTCGAGGACATCCCCGACTCGGTCGCCGACTGGAAGGTGAAGCCCCGCGGCGCCGAGAAGCTGTCCGCGGTGCTGGCCCGCGAGCGAACGCAGGCGCTGCTCTACCGGGAGCTGGCCTCGCTCCGCGGCGACGTGCCGCTCCCCGGCGCCCTGGAGACGCTCCGCTGGGAGGGCGCCCCGCGCACCGCCTGGCTCGACTGGTGTGAGCGCAGCGGCGCAGGCTCGCTTCGGGAGCGCCCCACCCGCTGGCGCTGAGCCTCACCGCATGCCGATGCCGCGCGCCATCAGCGCGGCCACGAAGGGCAACGCCAGCGTCAGCGCCAACTCCACTTCCGACAGCCGGGTGAGCAACCCCAGCCGAGAGGTGTCGGGCACCCCGCCCCGCGCGGCCACGAGGCGCCAGCGGATGAAGGTGACCATGGGGAAGAGCTCGAGCAACACGATGAGCACGAACACGGTCAGCTTGAGGTGGAACAGGCCGTTGTGCAGGTAGAACGGCGTGCCCTTCTCGAAGCCCCCGAAGGCGCGCAGCAACCCCGTCACCAACCACAGCAGCGCCGCCACGCCCCACGCGGTGTCGGCCGCCAGCACCCGCGGCACCGCGGAGGCGTCGGAGGCCAGCGCCCTCAGCGCCCGCACCCGGAAGAAGATGGCCGGCAGCCCCAGCGCCAACGCCAGCAGGTGCAACGCCGAGAGGAGCGCAGAGCCGAGCATGGCGCGCAACCTAGGGCAGCAATCTTGACGTCGTCAAATTAACCCGGCCGCACGGCGGCTGGCCCGGAGCCGGGGTAGGCTCGCGCGATGGGTGACGCACTCTCGGAACGCGAGTTCTTCGGTCTCCGCGACGGGACCTTCCCCGTCCTGACGCTGTCCGGAGACCAGTGGGGCGAACACGGCTACTTCTTCGACCCCGTCGAGCAAATCTACGGCTACTACGAGCTCGACCGGAAGGAGCAGTCCGACCGCGTGCTGCGCTACCGGGACGCCGACGCCCTGCGCGAGGCGCTCGTGAACAACCCGCACCGCGCGCGGGTCGAGGCGTGGCTGCTCACGACCTTCGCGCCGACGACTCCGCGCGGTACCGAAAGCCCTGACGAGCACTACGGTGCCGCGCCCATGGCCGCCCGACGAAAGCCCGCCCACCGCTACCACCACGGAGACCTGCGCACGGCGCTGTTGGCGGCGGCCTGGTCGGTGGTCTCGAAGAAGGGCGTCGACGCGCTGTCGCTGCGCGCGGTGGCCGACGCGCTGGGCGTCTCCCACGCCGCGCCCTCACACCACTTCCCGAACAAGGACGCGCTGGTGGAGGCGCTGCGCGAGGAGGCGTGGCGACGCTTCGCCGACGCGCTGTCGGCCACCGATGGCTCGCTGGCCCAGACCGGCCGCTGCTACGTCGACTTCGCCACCCGCCACCCGGAGCAACTGCGCCTCATGTTCCGGCCCGGCCACCGGCCCTCGGCGCAGGGGCGGCGCGCCTGGCTGACGCTGGCGGAGGCCACCGCGCGACACCTCGGCAAAGGGAGCGCGCCCGTCGACGCGGCGGTGGCCTGGGCCATGGTGCACGGCGTGTCCTCGCTCCTCC